>WIJN01000090.1:0-680 GCA_009496085.1 Streptococcus mitis
GTATGGGCATCAACAGCTCCGTAACAATAGCGAAATTCACGAACATGATGACAAGGAACAGTAGGTCTCATTCCTCTAGGAGCCCAGCATGCACTTGGTTTACTGATTCGTCCAAATCCTGCCTCATCTTGGTAGAGTAGCCGAACTCTTTTGTTAGACAATCATTTTCATGTGCTCTCGTACAAGGATTTTATTTTTAGTCGTCACAATTGCTTGAGCGTCTGCTTTTTGTGGATGTTCTGGTCTTGGGATAACTTTTCGCCAACCATGTTGCTTGAGAAGGGCGTAAAATCCCTCTCTAGTCGATTTCTTACCGATTTTGGATTAATAGGCTTCATGAAGAGAGGCGATTGTTAACAGGTCGACTCGGCTAGCCTTCTTGAACTGCGCTGCAAGAAAATGAATCTCTTCATCATTAGTCATGTAATAACGGAAGCTCCCACCACGCTGGTCTGTTAAGAGTCCAGCTAGTCCTTGTTCTTGGTATCGATGAACTTGATTGGAAGCCGTTTGAGGAGAAAGACCTGTCAACTCGGCTATTTTACGATAACTTAAGCCGTCTATCCGAAATAGCACACACTGAATTCGTTTATGAAAACGCAGATTTTTCTTATCTTTGAGAGCTTTTGTGAGAATGTTTTTGTCATTAGTAGTAAATGTTGCTTGTGTCATATATCTAT
>WIJN01000091.1:0-677 GCA_009496085.1 Streptococcus mitis
TCTCTGGCAAAGAAGTAGATCCTCGTCCAGTTCAGGTCAAATTAACCTTGGGGATAGCGACAGGTGGTCATGTCGAATCAACAGTGAAGATTGCTCAGGCAGGACTACCGATTGTCTATGCAATTATTGGTGGAAATCCACGTTATTTTAAAAAGTTGATTCAGGCTTATCGTGAGATCGGGAGCGAAGCGGGTCATGCCAGTCATGAACTAAAGGTTGGAGCCCATTCTTGGGGTTGGATTGCTGAAGATGGTGAGCAGGCTGTGAAAGATTATTTCCATCCGACCAAGCAAGTGGTGGATGCTATCTCTAAAGACCGCCCGCACTGGCAAGAATTGCGTTATAAGCAATATTTGGAGCAAGTTGGGCCAAATGGTGCTATGTTTGTGGGCAATCCAGATCAGGTGGCAGAAAAATTGATTCGCATGATTGAGGATTTAGGCTTGGACCGCTTCATGCTCCATCTACCGCTTGGTTCCATGCCTCATGAACAAGTCCTGAGAGCTATTGAACTATTCGGAATGCAAGTAGCACCCAAAGTACGGGCTTATTTTGCCATGAAAGAGGCTGAATAAAAAATCCTAATCAAGCTTATTAGGACAATAAATATTGTACAAAAATCAATCCCCCATGCCTTAAGGCTCGGGGGATTTTTCTATAGGAGGGCTAGTTTAGTT
>WIJN01000092.1:0-670 GCA_009496085.1 Streptococcus mitis
CCAATAGTCAATACGATAATCTCTTTACTTTTCGGTTATCAACTCTGTAGATTGCTAACATATCCAAAACAAGCCAAGTATCCCGAGGATAGGCAACATATCGTGGTGACCAGATTGGATTAAACTTTTGTTTATACTGTCTAAGACCACTAAAAGAATAGAAGCGATTGGTAAAGGCATAGATTAAATAAGCCACTTTTTCCTGTAAGAAACTATGTTTCTCAGTTCCTACATTTGACAATGGCGCCATACCTAAATCAAAGAAGGTAACTCCTTCTTCTTTAAAATGAAGTAATAATTTTACAAAAAGATAATCCATGATACCATTAGGGGCTGTCTTTAAGTCGTAACGCATCAGGTCAATGCTTGCTTCGTTAGGTCCATTGCTAGCTAAAAAGGTAACAAAAGCCTGAACCTTACCTTCCTTATCCCTTACAAGAGCTATTGGAGCTAATTGAATGTACTTTTCATCAAAATAGCCAAGTGAAAAACCTTTTTCTTGGCGACCATCTAGCCAACTATTCGACATTTCTTTTAGGGTATTAAGCAACTTTTTATCAAAAGTCGGTTGTAATACTTGAAATTGGTACCCCTTGTTTTCTAACTTATTAACAACTGTTCTAAATTTCTTTCCGTGTTTTCCTTCAGTTGTAAATTCATCGAGTGATAC
>WIJN01000093.1:0-665 GCA_009496085.1 Streptococcus mitis
CTGCTTGAGCTTCTGAAGCTGCAAATTCTGCTTCAACTGCTGCTGCATCTTCACCTTGACGTCCTTCGATGATAGCGTCAGCCAATTTAGCTGTAATCAATTTAACAGCGCGGATAGCATCATCGTTAGCTGGGATGATTACATCGATATCATCTGGATCAGTGTTTGTGTCAACCATCGCTACAACTGGGATTCCCAATTTTTTAGCTTCTTTAACAGCGATTTGCTCTTTATGTGGGTCAACTACGTACATCACATCTGGGATACGAGGCATATCTTCGATACCACCCAAGAATTTTTCAAGACGTGCACGTTGTTTGTTAAGAAGTGCAACTTCTTTCTTAGGAAGAACGTCAAAAGTTCCATCTTCTTCCATACGTTTGATTTCTTTCAAACGAGCGATACGTTTTTGGATTGTTCCCCAGTTTGTAAGAGTTCCACCCAACCAACGGTGGTTGATGAAGTATTGACCTGAACGTACTGCTTCTTCAGCAACTGCATCAGCTGCTTGTTTCTTAGTACCAACAAACAATACAACTGCATCGTTAGCCGCTGCATCACGCATGAAATCGTAAGCTTGGTCAGCGTATTTTACAGTTTGTTGCAAGTCAATAACGTGGATTCCGTTACGCTCAGTGAAGATGTACTTAGCCATCTTAGGGTTC
>WIJN01000094.1:0-665 GCA_009496085.1 Streptococcus mitis
CCCCAAACCCTGCAAGCAATTGCGATAAATCAGCAAAAGACTCAAAATAGGATAAAAGGCTGAACTGATTTGCAAGTAGAGACTACCATTTTCTACCAAGTAACCATCCGTCGAACTAGCCAAAAAGGAAACCAAGGCTGGACTGGCAAAAAAGAGGAAGACACAAACAAAAACTGCCCAGGATATACTTAAACGGCTGCCGATTCGAAGACCTTGAACAATGCGGTCTGGGCGCTTAGCTCCTAGATTCTGAGAAACAAAGGTCGTCATCGAGGCAGAAATAGCGGTCATAGGAAGAAGGGCGAAGGCCATAATGCGTCGAGCCGCCGTCTGGGCACTAATAATCACTGCACCAAAGGTATTAACAGAAGACTGTAAAATCACACTGCCGATGGACACAATCGAACTCATCAATCCCATAGCCAAACCTTGCTCCAAGAGATCGGCGTATAAGGCCTTGTCCCATTTGAAATGCTTGAGCTGAGGGAGTAGCTCAGGCACACTCTTACGGATATAATAAAAGCAGAGAACCGCTGATAAGCCTTGCGAAATGATGGTAGCAAGTCCCGCGGATTGAACTCCAAGATGCAATTGCGTAATAAAATAGAGATCCAAAACCACATTGACCAAGGCAGAAAAAATCAAAAATCCAAGGGCAGCTAGAC
>WIJN01000095.1:0-656 GCA_009496085.1 Streptococcus mitis
TGAGGGGGCGCTAGCACCTTGGAATCCTATCTCATCCAACTACTATCCAAACATGCTAGAGCAGGCTATGACAGCCTTTGGAGTGGATATGGATAAGCCTTTTGAAGACTTGTCAGAAGAAGAGAAGAACTTGATTCTCTACGGGTCTGACGGCAAGGAGTTCCATTTCCACTATGAGAATGAATTTGGTGGCGTGCGCGATATCGACATTCCTTTTGAGGGAGTTATTGGTAATATCAAACGTCGCTACCATGAAACCAATAGCGATTACACTCGTACCCAGATGCGTCTCTACATGAATGAGCTGACCTGCGGAACCTGTCACGGTTATCGTCTCAATGACCAGGCCTTGTCTGTCCGTGTAGGTGGTGAGCAAGGACCACATATCGGAGAAATTTCAGACCTGTCTATTGCAGACCACTTGGATTTGGTGAGTCAGTTGACCTTGTCTGAAAATGAAGCCATTATTGCTCGGCCTATTCTCAAGGAAATTAAGGACCGTTTGACCTTCCTCAACAACGTGGGTCTAAACTATCTGACCCTATCTCGTTCGGCAGGTACCCTTTCAGGTGGGGAAAGTCAGCGTATTCGTTTGGCAACCCAGATTGGTTCCAACCTATCAGGCGTCCTTTATATCCTAGACGAGCCATCTATTT
>WIJN01000096.1:0-652 GCA_009496085.1 Streptococcus mitis
GCTTCTAATTTGGCATTAGAATAGGGTAACTGAAGGGCATTGACGATTTTCTCTTTGTCCTTTAGAAATGTTTTAAAGACAGTCTTAAAAAGAGGATGAACTTTCTTTAGATTTTCCTCAATGAGTCCGAAAAATTTCTCCGGTTCCTTATTCTGAAAGTGAAAAAGCAAGAGTTGATAGAGATGATAGTGGTGTTTCAAGTCTTCTGAATAGCTCAAAAGCTTGTCTATAATCTCTTTATTGGTTAAGTGCATGCGAAAAGTAGGGCGATAAAATCGTTTATCACTCAGTTTACGACTATCTTGTTGAATAAGCTTCCAGTAGCGCTTGATGACTTTGTATTCATGGGATTTTCGCTCAAATTGATTCATGATTTGGACACGGACACGACTCATAGCACGGCTGAGATGTTGGACAATGTGAAAGCGGTCGAGAACGATTTTAGCGTTAGGAAAAAGTTTCCTGGCAATATCGTAGTAAGGACTAAACATATCCATCGTAATGATTTTCACCTGATAACGAACGGCTCTATCGTATCGAAGAAAGTGATTTCGGATGACAGCTTGTGTTCTGCCCTCAAGAACAGTGATGATATTGAGGTTATCAAAATCTTGCGCAATGAAACTCATTTTTCCCTTAGTGAAGGCATACT
>WIJN01000097.1:0-645 GCA_009496085.1 Streptococcus mitis
CCGGAAGTAGTTGGGGGTTGCCCCCTGTGAGATATGGAAGTCGCTTAGCTCTAGGGAGTTTAGCTCAGCTGGGAGAGCATCTGCCTTACAAGCAGAGGGTCAGCGGTTCGATCCCGTTAACTCCCATTTTAGCGGGTGTAGTTTAGTGGTAAAACTACAGCCTTCCAAGCTGTTGTCGCGAGTTCGATTCTCGTCACCCGCTTTGAACTTTGTTCTTTGTACCAAGTTTTTAACTTGGGCGCGTAGCTCAGGTGGTTAGAGCGCACGCCTGATAAGCGTGAGGTCGGTGGTTCGAGTCCACTCGTGCCCATAGTGTTTAGTCCACTACTTAGCGATTGAAATATTATCTTTTCACTAAGAGGACAGGGGCTTGTTCCCGTATAAACTATTTTGGAGGATTACCCAAGTCCGGCTGAAGGGAACGGTCTTGAAAACCGTCAGGCGTGTAAAAGCGTGCGTGGGTTCGAATCCCACATCCTCCTTTTGTATTAACGCGGGATGGAGCAGCTCGGTAGCTCGTCGGGCTCATAACCCGAAGGTCGTAGGTTCAAATCCTGCTCCCGCAATAAGGCTCGGTAGCTCAGTTGGTAGAGCAATGGATTGAAGCTCCATGTGTCGGCGGTTCGATTCCGTCTCGCGCCATTT
>WIJN01000098.1:0-644 GCA_009496085.1 Streptococcus mitis
TCATTATTTAAACCGTCAAATACACGATGACGCTTATCTTTAAAGGCTTCTGTACTTGTTTCAGGCTCTACTACATAAACGTTTTTCGCAGAATGAATAAACCAGTCATTCAAATCTTTATCTTCTGTAAACAAACGCATGTTATAGTCTAAGAAGCTACGTAAATCACCTTTACCAGTTGCACCAGCAATCACTTCTTTGTAGGCATCTTGCGTACGGTCACCTTTCAAGAAATGCTCCCTTGAACCAATTTGAATCAAACGGTCTAGTACACTTGGTGTCTTACCATAAAAGTCCGGTTTGAACATCATCACATCCTTGATACTCAAATCACCATATTTGATATCATAGTAACGATTGAGATAAGTAAGTCCCATCATAATTTTAGCTTTATTATCTTCAACTTTCTTAAGTAAAGCACGCTCGACTACTTCCCCACCGTTTAACTGATGATCTTCATTTTCTAAAATCTGACTAACAAGCTTTTCTAAGTTTCCTTTGACTTCTTCGAAACTTTCTTCTAAATACAAGCCTTTAATGTATTCAGTTTTCATATCCTGTGTGTTCTTCCAAGGTTTATCACGTTGATCCATCAAAGCACGAACGTCATCTGAAAGTAAGGTAACACTAGCTAACTTCTCTTT
>WIJN01000099.1:0-644 GCA_009496085.1 Streptococcus mitis
TATAAGCTGTGTAGTAATCCAACTCTCCAATCTTTAGACTGTCATCGAAATTAGTGATTGGAAGAGTACGAACAAGCTTATCTCCCTGATATAATTCTGCAGTGGCTGAACGGAAGGATTTTGTTTGGTCTTCCAAGCTATATTGGATCGCAACAGACTTATCATCTGCATTTTCAGTCAGGCTTAGAATCGAAACTATTGGCTTGACTTTTGACACTCCATTGAGTGCTTCTTTGGCCGCTTGCAGACTAGCAAGAGCTTGATTGACTTGTACTTGTGTAGCCGTTTGACTATTCAAAACTATTTCTGACTTGGTCAATTGGTCTGTATAAACTGTCTTCTTATCCGAATCAGCATTCTTATATTTAGCAGAAGTTTTAATAGTGACATTTAAATCGTACTCAGTCTGAAGAGCCGTTTTGACAACCTCAAGACCACTTAATTGCGCCTTAGCCTGTTTGATTTGTTCCACCAGTTGATTGATTTCTGCTTGATTGGCTTGGGATTGAGTAAGAATCGCCTGAGCTGCCATCAATGCAGAATCATAGTTAGATTGATGACTTTGATTATCATTGAAATAACGTGCCTCTGCTTTAATCTGAGTTGCTTCTGTCAATAAATTATGCAGTGTAATTAAGTCGAAC
>WIJN01000009.1:0-97578 GCA_009496085.1 Streptococcus mitis
GGTTTTCGGAACTTTAAAAACTTCAAAAAACGGATTTTTATCGCTCTGAATATCAAAAAAGAAAGGACGAAATGGGTCCTTTCTCGAGCTTAGCTTTTCTTCAACCCACTACAGTTGACAAAGAGCCATTTATCATCGGATAAAAAAAGAAAATCACTCCTGTAGACTTGGCTACAAAAGTGATTTTAGTGATTATTCCATTTCAAAAACATCGCTTTCTTGCTTGTTTGGTAGAACCAATGAGAGCAAGATTCCGACAATGGCTGGCACCAACCATGGGAGAGATGCTTTAGCAAAAGGAAGAGCGTTAACAAGGTTTGCAAGAAACTCAACCTTAAACGAGCTTCCTAGTACGCTTGCAATGGCAATAGCTGTAACCACAGCAATTGTCAACTGCATACCTGGTTTTGAAAGAGCCACAAATTTATTCACAATGACAATCATAACGATGGCAATGGTGATTGGGTACAAGATAACCAGTACAGGAATTGAGTACTTGATAATCGCATCAAGACCCAAATTAGCAATGGCAAATCCAATCAAGGTAAAGGCTGTCGCATAAACCTTGTAGCTGATTTGTGGGAAACGCTCATTAAAGAACTCAGCAGTTGACACAATCAAACCAACTGTAGTTGTGAAGCAGGTTACAGTAACCATAGCTGCAAGGAAGATTTGAGCTGTTGAACCAAAGATTTCTTGAGTTGCTTGTGACAAGATGTAAACACCTGGTGTTCCACCCTTCATCGCTTCAGCTGGTACTGGGAAATGATTTCCAAGGAAACCTAAACCGATGTAAAGAGCGCTGAAAGCAAGGGCTACAACGATACCAACAACCCAAATAGTTGAAATGTATTCTTTCTTACTTGAAAATCCAAGTTGTTTCAAGGTTTGAACTGCGATTACACTGAAGGCAACCGAAGCAAGGGCATCCAAGGTATTATAACCTTCTAGGAAACCTGTACCAAAGGCAGAAGCTTGATAAGCAGCTGAAGCAGCTTGAGGACTTGTTCCACCGTATTTGATAGCTCCTAAAACAACCAAGATAACAATCAAGATTGCAAAGACTGGCGTTAAAATACGGCCGATACGGTCTAAGATTTTTGATGGATTAAGCGAAATCAGATACGCTGCCACAAAATAAAGAAGGGTAAAGACAATCAAGCCAAGTCCTTTATTTGCATCCGATAAAAGGGGGCTGATCCCTACTTCGTAAGCTGTTGTAGCAGTACGTGGGATAGCAAAGAATGGACCGATTGACAAGTAAAGAACTGAGAGGTAAAGAGTCGCAAACCAAGGCGCTATCTTCGTTGAAATCTCGTAGATATATCCTTTAGGATTTAGCGTTCCAATAATAAGGGTCAAGACGGCGATACCGACGCCTGAAAAGACAAAACCTGCGATAGCAGGAAGAAAATGTTCTCCAGATAGAGCACCCAGAGAAGGCGGAAAAATCAAGTTCCCCGCACCAAAAAATATTCCAAACAGGAGTAAACCTGTTAGGGCACCTTTTTTAGCCATGTAAATCTCCTTCATATTTATAAAATACTGACCTAGTATATCATGAATAAGAGTATGAAAAAAGTATCACGAAGTAAATATTGAATGTTTTCAAGATTCTTAAAAATGAGAATTGTCTAAAAATAAAATTCCCCTACCTAGATCACACCAAGTAAGAGAACATTCTACTGTTTAAAGTTCTTCAAAGGCAGTCATACCACCTTGGACATTGATAACCTCATAACCTTGTTCTGATAAGAATTGGCAAGCACGCGCCGATCTCATTCCAGATTTACAAATAACATAATGTAACTGGTCCTTGTCCAACTGATCAAAGGTATCAGCCAATTGACTAAGCGGTAGGTTATGGGCACCTTCTAAATGAAGAGCTTCAAACTCATCTACTTCTCTCACGTCCACTAGAGAAAGCTGGTCGTTTTGGTAAAGCTGGTAAAATGCGTCAAAGGTTATTTCTTTCATTCTTTTTCTCCTAATACTCTTCGAAAATCTCTTCAAACCACGTCAGCGTCGCCTTACCGTAGGTATGGTTACTGACTTCGTCAGTTCTATCCACAACCTCAAAACAGTGTTTCGAGCTGACTTCGTCAGTTCTATCCACAACCTCAAAGCTGTACTTTGAGCAGCCTGCGGCTAGCTTCCTAGTTTGCTCTTTGATTTTCATTGACTATAAAATAGTTTTAATTCTTTTTTTCAAATCTGGCACTACTTCTGACTCAAACCAAGGATTTTTGGCCATCCAGATTTGATTTCGCGGTGAGGGGTGAACTAGTGGAAAATAGGTTGGCAAATAGGTCTGGTAATGTTTTACCCGTTCTGTTACCTTGCCACTGACTTTCTCCTGTAAATAGTAGGCCTGGGCATATTGCCCAATCAAGAGGGTCAATTGAATATCTGGTAATTCTTGCAAGATCTGCGGATGCCATTTTTCTGCAAAACCAGTTCTCGGCGGCAGGTCACCTGACTTGCCATGCCCTGGAAAGTAGAAATCCATAGGCAAAACAGCAAAATAGCCTGAATTGTAAAAGGTATCTTCATCCACACCGAGCCAATCTCGCAAGCGGTCACCACTTTTATCTTTCCAGTAAAGGCCTGCTTCTTGGGTTTTAAGACCAGGCGCCTGACCGATGATATTGATGCGAGCAGTCTTTGGCGCTGCAAAGAGAGGCTCAATGCCACGCTCTGTATAGCTGGCATTCTGTGGATCTGACATAATAGCCTGCTTGATTCTTTCAATTTGAGACATCTACTTTCCCTCCAAAAAGAAGTCTAAGCATAAAATCTCAGACTTCTATCGTTTTATTTAATCAATTCATAAATAGCTTCGGCATAGATTGCTGCTGCTCGGAAGAGATCATCCAAGGCGATAAATTCATTGGCTTGGTGCATGGTGTCAATTGAGTCTGGGAACATGGCACCATAGGCAACACCTCGTTCTAGCAAGCGACCAAAGGTTCCACCACCGATGACTTGCTCGTGACCTTTAAGACCAGTTTGTTTTTCATAAACATTCAACAAGGTTTGCACAAGTGGATCTTCCATTGGCACATAGTGAGGCGTGTGACCGTGTTCAGAAAGGCTAACAGAAGCAACTGGCAAGTTTTCAAGGATTGACTTGATTTGTTCTGGACTTATTCCTTTTGGATAGCGGATATTGAGGGCAATGGTATTATCAGCGCTTGTTTCATCAAAGCGGAAGACACCGGCATTCATAGAAAGGGCACCCATCTTTTCATCCACATGAGCAATCTTAAGATTTTCACCCTCATGGTCGTTCAAAAGAATTTTTCCAGCGATGTCAAGGTAGTCTTTTGCAGGTCCTGCAAAGTCAAACTGGCTAAGGAAGAGAGCTAGATAAGTCGCGCCATTGACACCTGAAGCAGGCATAGCACCGTGGGCTGATTTACCAATGATCGTCACCTTGTATTGGCCAGCATCCCCTTGAATTTCTCCTCTAAGTTTGTGTTCTGCAACAAAGGCATCTAGTTTAGCTTGCAAGTCAGCCAAATCACCTGAAACGACTGCTGTTGCTGATTCTGGTACCATGTTTTCACGCAAACCACCTGTGAAGCTGTGAAGACGGGCAGCACCTGCATTTTCACCTGCAAAGTGGAGATATTCTGTAATATTTCCTTTTTCACCATTGATGATAGGGAATTCAGCGTCTGGAGAGAAACCAAAATCTGGTTTTGCAAGTCCTACGTGCTCGAAATAGTAGTCCATGTCTGCCCAACCTGATTCTTCATCTGTTCCAACGATGAAGCGTACTTTCTTAGAAGTTGGAAGACCCAATTCTTTGATGATTTTCAAACCATAGTAACAAGCTGTTGTAGGTCCCTTGTCATCAGAAGCCCCACGCGCATAGAGGCGACCATCTTTGATAGTTGGTGTGTATGGATCTGTGTCCCAACCGCTACCAGCAGGCACCACATCCATATGGGCAAAGATTCCAAGAACTTCTTCTCCATCACCAAACTCAAAATGTCCTGCGTAGTTGTCAACATTTTTAGTTGGGTAGCCATCGCGGTCTGCGATTTCAAGGAATTTTTCCAAAGCTTTTACTGGACCAGGTCCAAATGGATGCTCAGCATCAACTTTGCTATCATCACGTTCAGAGTTAATTTCCAAAAGGCTAAACAAGTCAGCCAAGAGGTCTTCTTTGCGTTTTTCTACTTCTGCTGTAAAATCAATTACTGTCATTTTTTTCTTCTTTCTATCTTTTCTCGATGATTTCATCTACTGGCAAGCGGTAGCTTGGTTCCAATTTCTCGTCTGTGTAACCCACTATAATCAAGAGTTCTGGGCGGAAACGGTCTTCTATTTCTAAAATTTCGTTGGCCTTTGACTTGTCAAATCCAAGAATAATGTTAGAACCAATCCCTTGGTCTGTCAATGCAAGAACCAAATTCATGGCAACCAGACCTGCATTGAGAGCTAGGTAGTCGCTGACTTGTTGTTCACTGTAACGCGCAAACTCAGCAGGCAAATTCTTCATGAAATATTGAAGTTGTTCTTCAGAAAAGTTATTAGCACCACCAACTCGGGCAATCTTACGAGCACGTTTGGCAAGGTCTGTATCCGTAAACAGGGCAATGGTTACAGGCGCTGATGATACCTGCTCAAAGTTGGAACCGTAAGCCAACTTTGCCAATTCAGCATTTTTCTCACGAACCACCACAAATTTCCATGGCTGGCTATTGTGAGCGCTTGGAGCCAAGGTTGCGATTTCGATAGCCGTACGAACATCTTTAGGATCAACTGGCTTATCAGTGAAATGCTTGGTCGCATGACGTTTTTTATTTAATTCAAGAAATTTCATAATCGATTTCCTTTTCTAATTCTACTGCTTCCATTCTACCACAATTTGAAAGAGCTTGCAGGGATTTTTCATGATTAAGATTTTTTATCACAGCCATAAAAAATATATATTGGTTCATCAAGACAGTTTCTGATAAACTAGCAAGTACTTTACATTTGAATGGAGATATTATGAAAAAATTTAGCCTATTATTAGCCATCCTACCATTTTTGGTTGCCTGTGGAAATCAAGCCACACCTAAAGAGACCAGCTCTCAAAAGACAATCGTCGTTGCTACAGCTGGCGATGTGCCACCATTTGATTACGAAGATAAGGGAAATCTGACAGGCTTCGACATCGAAGTTCTAAAAGCAGTTGATGAAAAACTCAGCGACTATGCGATTCAATTCCAAAGAACTGCTTGGGAGAGTATCTTCCCAGGACTTGATTCTGGTCACTATCAGGCTGCAGCCAATAACTTGAGTTATACAAAAGAGCGTGCTGAAAAATACCTCTACTCACTTCCAATTTCCAACAACCCCCTCGTCCTTGTCAGCAACAAGAAAAATCCTTTGACTTCACTTGACCAAATTGCTGGTAAAACAACGCAAGAGGATACCGGAACTTCAAACGCTCAATTCATCAATAACTGGAATCAAAAACATACTGATAATCCTGCTACTATCGATTTTTCTGGTGAGGATATCGGTAAACGAATCCTAGACCTCTCTAACGGTGAATTTGATTTCCTAGTCTTTGATAAGGTATCGGTTCAAAAGATTATCAAGGACCGTGGCTTAGATCTCTCAGTCGTTGATTTACCTTCTGCCGATAGCCCCAACAACTATATCGTTTTCTCAAGCGACCAAAAAGAGTTTAAAGAGAAATTTGATAAAGCGCTCAAAGAACTCTATCAAGACGGAACACTTGAAAAACTCAGCAATACCTATCTAGGTGGCTCTTACCTCCCAGATCAATCTCAGTTACAATAAGATATATAAAAGCGATTGGACCAGCCAATCGCTTTTTTAGTTTGCATTGGTTGTTTTAGAAAACTCTTACAAAAAATCAAAATAATCCTTCACATCTTCTACATACCCATGCTTTTCTATTAAGCTGGCTAATAATTCCAGATTGTGCCCCTGATAGTTATCGTCACGACGTAGCTCTTCATACATTTCGATAAAGGGAAGTCCCTTGGACTTGGCCAGTTCTAACTCCGCTTCATAATCATAAGCGACTTTACGAAATAGGATATTTACCAATTCCCCATCTTCAACTTCTATCACGGCATACTGGGCACGGTGATTTTTTAACGCCTCCCAATTAAAATAGGGCATGCCAATCGACCCTGGATTGATGATTTGTTGCCCTTGAATGCCATAACGAAGCAACTGCTTGTGAACATGACCATAGACCGCCACGTCGGTTTCCGCATCTAGCAGTTGGTCAAATTTTTCTGTATCATTCCCAACCAACAAGTCACCTCCATAATTTTTGTCAGGTAAATTATGAGAGAGAGAAAAACGCAGTCCCTCAACTTCTTTCTTTTCCAGCAAAGGTAAGCTTCGTAGCCAGGCAATCGTTGCAGGATCCATTCGCTCCATCAAAAACTGGGTCAATCGCATGAGCTGGACTTCTTGTGGATCTTCTAAGCCATATTGCCCATCTAAAGCTTCAAGGACACAATCATCCCAATTGCCTCGAACACTTGCCCTGATAGGAAGATCCTTTAGCAGGGCTACCAAGTCATTTGCACCTGGACCAGGTAGAAAAATATCTCCCAGAAGCCAGTATTCACTGACTCCTTGATTTTTAGCATCTGTAATCACTGCTTCTAAGGCCGTCGCATTGCCATGAATATCTGATAAAATTGCGATTTTATGGTTCATGATGGTTTCCTTCCGTTTGGTAATCTACTCTTTCTTCTGCCACTTGAGGCAAGGTTTCTGTTTCCTGCGAGTTCAACTTCCTCTGCACAGCTTCTGCTACTGCTCTTGGCACCCCAACTTCGACAATCTCATCCACACTAGCTTCCTTGATTTTGGTCAGAGACTTGAAATGCTTCATGAGATTCTGCTTGCGTTTAGGGCCCAGACTTTCAATCCCATCCAATTGTGATGAAAAGGAATTTTTAGAGCGCAGTTGGCGGTGGAAGGTGATGGCAAAGCGATGAACCTCATCTTGGATGCGTTGGAGGAGGAAAAATTCCTGAGAATTGCGAGATAACTCCACCACCTCAAGCGGATCTCCAAAGAGCAATTCATGGGTTTGGTGCTTGTCGTTCTTTTGAAGCCCTGCAATGGGGATATCCAAGCCCAGTTCCTCTTGAATGACTTGCTTGGCAATATTGACTTGACCTTGTCCCCCATCAATGACAATCAAATCAGGAGGAGTCAAACCGTCACGCTGTACTCGACCATAGCGCCTGCGAATGACTTCTCTCATACTCGCATAGTCGTCTGGCCCGACTACGGTCTTGATTTTATACTTACGATAATCTTTTTTACTTGGTTTGCCGCTGACAAAGACAACCATGGCTGAAACAGGGCTGGTACCCATGATATTGGAGTTATCGAAGGACTCAATGCGAACTGGAGTTGGGATCTGAAGCAAACGTCCCAGATTTTCAATAGCCCCTTGGGTCTTTTCAACAGATTTCTCTAGCAGGTTGAATTTCTGCTCTAAGCTGACTCGGGCATTCTTTATAGCCAAATTAACCAGTTGCTTTTTCTCTCCACGCTGGGGTTTGAGAATCTTGGTATCCACCAAAGCCTTGATGGCTTCTTCGTCAATATCCTGTGGAATCAGTACCTCATTGGGAACTAGGTGGGATTTTTCTTGATAGAATTGTCCCACATAGGTCAAGAAGTCCTCATCCGGATCATTATAATAAGGGAAAAGATTGACATCGCGCTCAATAAGCTTTCCCTGACGGACAAAGAAAACCTGAACACACATCCAACCCTTATCCACATAGTAACCAAAGACATCGCGATTTTGGAGATCCTTAGCCATGACCCGTTGCTTGGTTCGAAGCGTTCCAATGGCCTGAATCAGATCACGGTATTCCGCTGCACGTTCAAATTCCATAGTCTGAGCTGCCGCTGCCATTTTTCCCTTTAAGTCATCGATAATTTTGTCATCCTGCCCTTTTAGGAAATCAGAAACCTCCTGAGCCATGGACTTGAAATAAGACTCATCTTTCTTACAGATGGTGTGGGCCATACATTGGCCGATATGGTAGTAGAAACAGACCTTAGAAGGAGGATTAGTGCACTTGCGAAAAGGGAAAATCCGATCCAGTAGTCGCTTGATTTCATTGGCTGCTCCCACATCTGGATAGGGACCAAAGTAGAGACCTCCGTCCTTTTTGACCTGACGAGTGATAATCAAGCGAGGATAGCGCTCATTAGTGATTTTGATGAAAGGATAAGACTTATCATCCTTGAGCATGATATTGTACTTGGGCTTGTTTTCCTTGATCAGATTAATTTCTAGGAGAAGTGCCTCAATATTGGACTCCGTAACAATAAATTCAAAATCTACAATTTCAGACACCAAGGCCTCTGTCTTGGTATCATGACTTCCGCGGAAATAAGACCTCACGCGGTTACGCAGATTTTTAGCCTTTCCTACATAGATAATGGTGCCGTTTTTATCCTTGTGAATGTAGCAACCAGGGCTGGTTGGCAAGAGCTCTAGTTTTGATTTAATCAAGTTGTTCATAATTCCATTATAGCAAAAAAGTAGGGAAAGATAGTCCCCTACTCATTGGTCTCATATAATTTTCGAAGTCTTTCAACATCCTCTTCCTGAATACCATAAAAGGAACCTGCCGGTTGCATCACAGACTTCTCATCTGTATGGTCCAAACCAATCGCATGCCCCAACTCATGTTCTGCCGTATGGACAAGACGCTCATAAGAATAACCATAATTTGGATCGGATAGATAATAGTGATTCAACCGTACCGTGACAGACAAGAATTGCCCTGTTAAGAGGTTGGTCTGACTTTCCGCCTCTCCTGCCACAGGAATGTTTCCATCGTTCATCTCTGTAGCCGTAATATCTGCCTTGCTGGCCTCAGTCACGATTTCAAAATGAAAAGCACCAGTTTGATTCCAATTCTGGATTGCTTCTAAATAAGCTTCTTGAAAGCGTGAATCCATCTGGGGATCCAAGTAAATACGAGCAGAAGCCTGTGGCCATCTTCCTTCAGAATGCTGGTGGCTATCTGTCTGGTTCAACTTAGGCAGTTGCCCTGTTCTTTCCCATTGGTCGATGCTTTGTTGACCAATCTTTACTGACCGCTCTGCTTGCTTCAGCGCTCCTTGAAAATCCCCGTTCAGATACCAGAGAAAACCAAAAGCAAGAGCACATAAGAGTACAACTATCCAGACTAGGCGCCAAAACAAACGCCAAACAAAAGAAAAGAAAGCCCCTATCAAACGAAAAATCCAACGCATGTCTCTCCACCTTTCTAGCAAATAAACTTTATTTTACTAAAACAAGCTGAAAGAAAGCTAAATACTGGCTTTTTCACCTTAACGTCCTAATATTTTTTTGAATAACTGGATAGCTTTGTATTTTAAAGGCGATGGATGATAACGGAAAGTACCCGCTTTGCGTACAATATAGCCATTAAAATTTTGTTTAAAACGCAAAACACCATCACTACCATCAAAAATCCCTTGAATGCCTAGGAAGTTGTATTTAGGTATTCCACGTTTTATACTTTCCAACATAACATATTTTTGAAGTAGCGCAGGGGCATAGAACTTATTAAATTCAGTGTAGGAACCACTAAAGAGGTAAGTCGTTTCCTGAGGCATATAAACAAATAAACTCCCGGCTAAAACAATATCTTCTTCTCCATATTTTTCAATCAAGTCTCTCGCTTCTGCTTTTCGAACTTCAAAAGTTTCAAATTGACTAGAATATTCTCTCAGTTGATTTTGTTTTTTCTCAGAATGAGGATTTTTACTCAAATCAAGTCGCAACTTGTCCAAGATTTCTTCTAGTTTACTTTGTTCACCTTGCAATTTGCTCATATACTCCGAAAAATTTAAGCTTGCTATGAGAAACTCCGCCTGTTCTCCAAATGAATCATAAAAGTGCTCATAATATTCTAAACTTTTATCACTATATTCTCTACGTTCAGAGGTTTCTTTTGTTATATTCTTAAAAATCGATAGTTCTTCACGTTTTAACTTTTTCAACCGAATGCCAAACGTTTCAGCCTTTTTCACCAAGGGTTTACCCTTTTTGCTAAAACTTTTAAGCAAATTCTTTTCAGTTAATTCAGTCAAATCTTTATAGTATAACCAATCTGGTTCTCCACCTGGATAACCTGTTGTTAATCCATCAAATTGATAACCTAAATTAGTCAAATCTTGAATAATACTTTTTTTCTCAGCATCTATTGGATCACCTTCACTATCAAAAGTTTGATAAGTTTCATAAGGTTTTACAAGCAACTCTAATACACCATTTTGCTTGGCATATTCTTTTAACTCCGCATAAAAAACTGGAAGAGCATCTTGTTGAGTATAAATAGGCCCCGAATTGAGCTCCATACGCAGACCACCTAGCATGGGCAAGCTATAAACCAGAGTTGCAACTTGAATTTCTCCTTCTTGTTTCAAAGCAAGGTAAACAATTCGAGCCCCTCTTTTTTCTAATAAGTCCCCCATCTGGACAGATTGCATAAAGGAACGAGAAGAAACCTGATCAGAATAAGTACGAAACTCTTTTTTCGTGAGTGTAGTTAGTGCCATATACTTACTTTCTATGTTTTTTTCTTAATGTTTTACGGAAATCAAGAGCAAGTCTTAACAGAGGATAGAGAGGATGAGTGGGCATTGTAAATTCACCCAAATATTCTTCAATCGTTGGATTAAATTTTTCCTTAAACTGATAAAGTCCACCATTGAGAGAGTTTTCAACACCACCTAAATTTTGCCACACCATACCTCGCTCAAAGGCATAGCGAGCCGTTTCATACCAAGTTAAAATTGGTGCATTGTAACGTTTAAAATCATCATCCATACCAGCATATAGATTGACAGAGGTAGTACCAAATTCCAAACTCAAAGTAGCCGCTAAAGGAATGTTTGATTTTCCCATATTCATATATCCCTGCAAGAAATCTATTTCCTCTTCTAAACGTTCTTTTTCTTTTATATTTTCCTGAACTTTTGAAGGTTTGGTTGCATCATTAAATTTTTCTGCAACTACTCTATTTTTTTCTAACTGTTCTTCTAATTCTCTTAAACGCTTAGAAACATCCAAACTCGTTAGCGTGATATAGGAATCTTCTTTGAAGTTATCTAATAATTTTTTATAATAGGCTTCGTTTCTTAAATGAATCTCTTTGCGCTTCTCAGTTTTTTTCATCAACTCCGAAAATGAATCTAATAGTTCCAGTCCACCATATTGAACCTCAAGCCCTTTGTTTCGAGCCGTTCGGATAGCTTGTTTTGTTGACTTAGAAAGTTTATCTTCTTCAAAATTTTCCTTGTATATTTTCGCCTGAATACGAGGTTGAATAGTATCATCCATCTCGGCTGTCTGCCCAGACCATTTCACTCCTAGTTGCCCTAAAGTCTCAACAAGAGCAAGATTTTCAGGATATTCTGTTTTATCTTGATTGACCAAATGTTGAGATTGACAAATACTTGGGTCAAAAGTCACAAAGATAGCTTTCTTACTGCGAGCATAAGACTTAATAGACTGCAGGACAAACTTTAAAAGTTCTGTATCCCTGTAATCCAATATGGGACCTCTTGGAATATAAAACATTTTATACCCCAAAGGCAGAGACTTTATGAGAATACTAGCCACAGCCAGTAATTTTTCCCCTTCATAAACCCCAAATCTCTCATGATTCCAATCAGATTTCACTTTTTCCCAAGCACTGCTTTGTAATAGATTAACCATGGGATGTTCTTTTACAAAACCATCATACTCTGATAGTGGTATCCCAAGCTGATAACGATACATATTTTTCTCTCTTTCAACTAGTATCTCTCTACTATTTTACTATTTTCGATTAAAAAGTCTAGCGAAAATAGACTTTCATCAATGTTTTTAAGCCAAGAATAACTATAAATAGTGGTTCATTTATAAAAACTTAGCTCAATCTCTCTTCTAATGTGAAATCGATTGGAAGAGTTGCTAAAAACCGTTCCAATTGTTTTTCCCAGTAGTACCATTCGTGAGTTCCAGCACTATGGCTATAGGTCACATCAAAGCCCAGTTTTTTGAGATTTTTCACTGCGAGATTATTGGCTTCGTACAAGAAATCTTGCTCGCCACACCAAGCCCAAAGCTTGGTCTGTTTATCTGATTTTTTAGCCAGACTTTCAAGAGAATAAGGGCTAGCTGTCCAATCTTTAATCTCCCCAAACACACCTCTCCAATAAGCTGGTGTTCCCAAATTTTGGCTTTCAGGAGAAAAATCTTGAAAGCTAAGAGCACCTGAAAAACTAGCTGCATGAGAAAAACGATTTGTTGCAAGAGCCAATTTGAAACAGCCATAACCTCCCATAGAAAGACCAGCAATAAAGGTCTTTTCACGCTTACTAGTCATATTAGGGAAGAAACGTTTCAAAACCTGTGGCAATTCCTCTGCTAGAGCTGTGTAGTAATCAAAACCATACTTAGTATCTGTGTACCAACCATTGCTGGTATTAGGCATGACAACGATGAGATTGGTTCCTCGAAGCAAGCGTTCTACGTTGGTTCGCTTGAGCCAACTGTTATGATTGCCAGACATCCCGTGTAAAAGATACAAAACAGGGATATCTTCGCAATCTGGTTCTTCCACTCGATTGGCATCGGGGTAAAGAACATTCACCCCCCACTCCATATCTAATACCTGTGAGTAATACTCGATTTTCATTACTGCCATGATTTTCTCCTTCTATTTTCCGATAAGAAAAAGCCGAAATTCGACTTTCCCTCTGTTTATTTCAATGATTATTTTGCTTCCATCACCACTGGTAAAACGGCTGGACGACGTTTAGTTTGATCAAAGAGGTACTTGGTCAGAGTATCACGAACCTTCCCTTTGAGATCTGCCCAGTCAAAGTCATCTCCTTGAAGATAGTCTTCTACCGTTTGGTTAATCAATTCTGAACTTTCACGGAGAATATCGCGGCTCTTCTTAAGATAAACAAATCCACGCGTGTGAACACGGGCCTTAGCCACAATTTTTTTCTCACGACGATTAACGGTAATTGCTACGATGAAAATACCATCCTCTGACAAGACCTTACGGTCACGAAGAACCACATTTCCAACATCACCGATGGCATTTCCGTCAATCAAGACATCCCCTGCCGAAACCGCTCCAGCTGGAACAAAGTCCCCATTCTCATAAGCCATGCTGGTTCCCTTTTTAGGAATAAAAATGCGTTCTGGCAACATCCCAACTGCCATAGCAGCCTTAGCATGGGCATCCAACTCACGGTATTCCCCCTGAATCGGGAAGAGATACTTAGGTTGCAAGAGATTAATCATCAACTGCAAATCACGCGCATTCCCGTGGCCTGACACACGTAAGTTTTGGGTGATCAATTTGACAACACCACCAGCTTGGTAAATCATATTTTCCACACGCGCCATGACTGCTTCTTTAGCGATAGACGGAGTCGTTACGATATAGACCAGGTCACCGTCCTTGATTTCCACATAACGGTGGCGACCAATCGACATCTTACGAAGACCATTGATAGGCTCACCCATACGACCTGTCTCAAGGATGATCAACTCATGGTCTTCAAAACGAGACATATCTTTTGGTTTGATCAAAAGACTTTCGTTAGCTAGAGACAATTTCTTGAGGCGAATCGCAGTACGGACGATATTTTCAATATCAAACCCTGTCAAGACCACGCGACGGCCTGTTGCATCCGCAGCGTCAAATACCTGCTGGATACGAGAGAGGTTGCTGGCTACCGCCGCAACAATGATACGCCCCTCCCAGTCTGCAATGGTTTGAGTGATTTCGTCCCCAACTTCACTTTCGCTAGCCACTTGGATATTACTATCTGCATTGGCTGAATCGCTAAGAAGAGCTAGAACTCCATCACGACCGATTTCTGCCAAACGAGCGAAGTCGGTCGCATAGGATTCACTAGCTGTCTGGTCAAATTTGAAGTCACCTGTATAAACGATGCTACCTTCAGCTGTCTTCAAGACCACACCCAGACTTTCTGGGATAGAGTGGGTCGTACGGAAGAAGGACACCACAGTTACTCCAAAATCAATCTCCGAATCCTCATCGATGACATGGAAATCATTAAATTTCTTAACTGTGTCATTTCCTTTGACAAAGAGTTTGGCCAACTCAATGGTCAACTCAGAGCCAAATACAGGCACCTTGGCTTCAGCCAAGAGATAAGGCAGAGCACCAATGGCATCCGCATGTCCGTGGGTCAAGAAGACCCCAGCGATACGGTCGCTATTTTCAAAAAGGTAGTCCATATTTGGAATGACGACATCCACCCCTAGTTGTTCATTTTCAGGGTATTTCAGACCTGCATCCAAAACGAAAATAGACCCATCGATTTCAGCGATATACATATTTTTCCCGTTTTCACGTACACCACCAAGTGTTGTTAAACTGATATTACTCATTTTTCCTCCGAAAGCTTAGTTTATCTTGATTATAGGGTTGCTTGCTCTTTTATTCTAAAAGCACTATTACTTTTATACTCTTCGAAAATCAGATTCAAACCACGTCAGCTTCCATCTGCAACCTGCAGCTAGCTTCCTAGTTTGCTCTCTGATTTTCATTGAGTATTAGCCGAATCTTTTCCTACCATTATACCATTTTTTTGATGATTTTCAAAATGAAGATTCGTTTTCAAAAAAGAGCTGGTTGCCCAACTCTTTCCTACGTCTACTCTTTTTCCATTAAAAAGTCATAAATTTCTTGCACGGTACCTAGCGCCATCATTTCTTGATCTTTGACGGTTTGTTTGAGATTTTGGTAAATCTGACTTTCTCCGATTTCTCGCTTCGGCGCTTCTTTATTGACTGTCATGACACCATCTTTAATCATCACAAAGCCTAGTTCTTCAAAAACTTGAATCATCTTGACCAGCAAGATTTGTTGAATATTAAGATAAGTAGCCAAATCCTTCAGCTTGTAGCGAATATCAAACTCTGGGAACTGGTAGATGGTCTTGTACAATTTGGCAAACTGCTCTCTAGTCCCATACCCTGTCAGATAGTAGGCCTTGTCAATGTCGTTTTTGAAATAAACAGCAGAGAAATTCTGTTCCTGAAAAATGGTCTTCAGCAGGGTAATATCCTCAGGAATGTTTTTTACGACAACAGCTTCACTAGTCGCTAAATCTGGCAGTTCTCCCGCAAAATCCAAGACTGGAACTCCTTCTGGTAAGACTGCATTTTTCCCACGAATGTTAAAGAGTTGAACCCCCTCCACACGCGCATCCACCATCATCAACTGGAGGGCAGTTTGGCCATTCCATTGGTTGACAGATAATTTGACTGCCAACTCTAGATTCTTGGTTTGAGCAAATTCTGTTGCCCACCTGCCTTGTCCAAAGGCTACCACTTCAAAACTAGCTTCACCCTTAGAGATTTTCAGTTTGAGATGGGCATTGCCTGCCCCCATAGTACGGGCACTTTCGACCTGAAAATCCTTGATATAAAAGACAGGTTTCTGATTGTCCATGCCAAAAGGTGCCAAACGTTCAAAACTTTTGACCGTTTCCAAGCTAAGTGTCTCCAAATCCAGTTCTTCATCTAGATTTAACTTGTTCTTGCCAGTAGCATCTGCGCCTTTTTCACGGACATAATCTTCCAAAACCTGAGATAAATCTGAGAGTTTCTCAACTTCCAGCGTCATTCCTGCTGCGCCAGCATGGCCACCAAATGCGATGAAGAGGTCGCGATGGGGATCTAGGGCTTCAAAAATATCGACCGCTTCCACACTACGAGCACTACCCTTGGCACGACCGTCCTCTATATTGAGAACGATGACTGTCTGTCCTAGTTCTTCCAACAAACGACCAGCCACGATTCCTAGAACTCCAGGATTCCAGCCTTCCTTGGCCAAGACTTGGACCTTCTTCTCAGGATCCACCATGGTCTTAGCTTCTTCATAGATAGACTGGACGATTTCCTTGCGCTCTTCGTTTTTCTGATGAATCATGAGAGCAATCTCATGCGCTTCCTCATCATCAAACCCAGTCAGCAAATCAATAGCAGGATTGGGATCATCCAAGCGGCCCAAGGCATTCAAACGAGGTGCAATCTGGAAACCAACTGTCTCTTCTGTCACTTCGTTGGCAGCAATCCCAGCTATATCCAGCATTTCTTGTAGACCAATGCGCTGAGTATGCCCCAACATTTCCAGACCGTATTGAACCAAGATACGGTTTTCATCCGTCAAACTCACCATATCAGCAATAGTTCCAATAGCGACCAAATCAAGCAATTCCACTTGCACTTCTTCTAAAAGGGCACAAGCCAGCTTGAAGGCCACTCCGCAACCAGCCAAATATTTGAAAGGATAGTTCGCATCCGGATGTTCAGGATGGACAATAGCATAGGCATCTGGTAAGATTTCAGGCATGGAATGGTGGTCAGTCACAATGACATCAACTCCCATAGACTGAGCCAATTCAATGGCTTCGTGACCAGCAACCCCATTGTCCACCGTCACAATCAAGGAAATTCCTTCTTGCTCGATAAAATATTTGTAAACACTGGCATTAGGTCCATAACCGTCGGTAAAACGATTGGGCAAGTAAACACGGCACTCGGCACCAAGCTGTTCCAAACTTTCCTTCACAATAGAAGCCGAAGTCATGCCATCCGCATCGTAGTCTCCATAAACGAGAATATTTTCCCCTTCTTCAATGGCCTGACGAATACGTTCCACTGCCTTGTCCATATCATGGAGCAGATAAGGGTCATGCAAGTCCTCCAAGGAAGGTTCTAAAAACTTCTTCAGGCTTTCTTGGTCCTGAATTCCTCTTTCAAATAATAACCGAGCCACCTCAGGACCCAGTCCAGCCTTCTTGGCTATCTTTGTAAAATCCGCATCTTCTACCTGCGGGGCAAACTGCCATTCATAAGTAGGTGTTATCAAAAAGACATCCACTCTTTCTAAGAATTCTATTGCTTCATTATAACATGATTTAGGCTTTTTCTCTATCCAGATTGCTTTTTTATAAAATTTTAGTGAATTTTTTCAGATATAATTTGACAAGGCAATTCTTTTGGTGTAGAATCGTGTTATAAAATCTAACACAAAGGAGATTCCTTATGGCTTTAGTAGAATTTGAACACGTCGAAAAATATTACGGAGACTACCACGCACTCCGCGACATCAATCTCCGTTTTGAAAAAGGGCAAGTCGTTGTCCTACTCGGACCATCTGGTTCTGGAAAATCCACTCTTATCCGCACCATCAATGGTTTGGAAGCTGTCGACAAGGGAAGTCTTCTAGTAAATGGTCACCAAGTTGCTGGTGCCAGTCAGAAAGATTTGGTTCCTCTCCGCAAGGAAGTCGGCATGGTTTTCCAGCATTTCAACCTCTATCCGCATAAAACAGTGTTAGAAAACGTAACACTAGCACCCATAAAAGTTCTAGGAATTGATAAAAAAGAAGCTGAAAAAACAGCCCAAAAATATCTGGAATTTGTTAATATGTGGGACAAGAAAGATTCTTATCCAGCCATGCTTTCTGGTGGACAAAAACAACGGATTGCCATCGCACGTGGCCTCGCTATGCATCCTGAACTCCTCCTCTTTGATGAACCAACATCTGCTCTTGACCCTGAAACTATCGGCGATGTTTTGGCAGTTATGCAAAAATTAGCCCACGATGGTATGAATATGATTGTCGTGACCCATGAAATGGGCTTTGCCCGTGAAGTTGCTGACCGAATCATTTTTATGGCTGACGGAGAAGTTTTGGTGGATACAACAGATGTTGATGACTTTTTCGACAATCCAAGCGAACCTCGTGCTCAACAATTCCTCAGCAAAATCATCAACCACGAAAGTGACAAAGTAAAATAAGGAGGCACCTATGAAAAAGAAATTCTTTTTATCAGCATTACTGCTTAGCCTTTTCGGCCTTGCTGCTACAAAACCAGTTCAGGCTGATACCAGCGTCGCAGATATTCAAAAGAGAGGCGAGCTGGTTGTCGGTGTCAAACAAGACGTTCCCAATTTTGGCTACAAGGATCCCAAGACAGGAACCTTTTCTGGTATCGAAACTGACCTGGCCAAGATGGTAGCTGATGAGCTCAAGGTCAAGGTTCGTTATGTGCCGGTTACAGCACAAACTCGCGGACCCCTTCTAGACAATGAACAGGTCGATATGGATATCGCGACCTTTACCATCACAGACGAACGCAAAAAACTCTACAACTTTACCAGCCCTTACTACACAGATGCTTCTGGATTTTTGGTCAATAAATCTGCCAAAATCAAAAATATTGAGGACCTAAACGGCAAAACCATCGGAGTTGCCCAAGGTTCCATCACCCAACGCCTGATTACTGAACTGGGTAAAAAGAAAGGTCTGAAGTTTAAATTCGTC
Organism: Streptococcus mitis; assembly: GCA_009496085.1. GTDB lineage: Bacteria > Bacillota > Bacilli > Lactobacillales > Streptococcaceae > Streptococcus > Streptococcus mitis_BY. The sequence goes on from WIJN01000009.1 coordinate 18,408, forward strand.
GAACTTGGTTCCTACCCAGAATTGATTACTTCCCTTCACGCTCATCGAATTGATGCTTTTTCCGTTGACCGCTCGATTCTATCTGGCTACATCAGTAAACGGACAGAACTGCTAGATGATAGTTTCAAGCCATCTGACTACGGTATCGTTACCAAGAAATCAAATACCGAGCTCAACGACTATCTCGATAACTTGGTTACTAAATGGAGCAAGGATGGCAGTTTGCAAAAACTCTATGACCGCTACAAGCTCAAACCATCTAACCATACTGCAGATTAAGGAGGATACCCCATGACAGATTTATCATCTTGGACAGCCTATTTTCAGGATTTTGGACAATTTTTCAACGGTTTCCTCTTCACCCTTGCCCTAGCGATCGGATCCTTTATCCTCGCCATGGTTTTGGGCATCTTCTTCGGAGCCATGTCAACTAGTAAACGTCCAATATTGAGAATTTTGGCTCGCATCTTTGTCGAATTTTACCAAAACACTCCCCTCTTGGTGCAGTTTGTTATCGTCTTTTATGGTCTACCTCTTATCAGTGACCACACTATCATGATTCCGATTTATTGGACAGCTGTTCTCTGCGTGGGTCTCTATCACGGCGCCTATATCGCTGAGGTTATTCGCTCAGGTATTCAGTCTATTCCTAGCGGTCAGATGGAAGCCGCCTTGTCGCAAGGTTTTACCTATATCAGTGCCATGCGCTTGATTATCTTGCCTCAAGCCTTCCGTATCATCCTCCCTCCTTTGACCAACCAAATCGTCAACCTCATCAAGAACACCTCTACAGTCGCTATCATCTCTGGAGTAGACTTGATGTTTGTAACCAAATCTTGGTCAGCACTCAACGGAAACTACATTCCAGCATTTTTAGGAGCTGCCCTTCTCTACTTTTCTCTATGCTTCCCTGTTGCCCAGTTTGGTCGCAAGATGGAGCAAGCCAACAAAAAAGCCTATTCACTTTAGGAGGTTACTATGGAATCCATTTTAGAAGTTTTGACCCCAGATAACCTAGTCTTTATCTTTAAAGGATTTGGCTTGACCCTCTACATTTCTCTAATTGCCATCGTCCTCTCTACCCTTATCGGTACGGTGCTAGCTGTCATGAGAAATGGAAAAAATCCTGTCTTGCGTATCATCTCCAGCATTTACATCGAGTTTGTACGCAATGTTCCTAACCTCCTCTGGATCTTTACTATCTTTTTAGTTTTCAAGATGAAATCCACTCCAGCAGGTATTACAGCCTTTACTCTCTTTACATCAGCGGCCCTAGCTGAGATTATCCGAGGTGGCCTCAATGCCGTAGACAAGGGGCAGTACGAAGCAGGAATGTCTCAAGGATTTACCTCGGCTCAAATTCTCTACCACATCATTCTTCCACAAGCTATTCGTAAAATGCTGCCAGCCATCATTTCTCAGTTTGTAACCGTGATTAAGGATACCAGTCTTCTCTACTCTGTCATCGCCCTACAAGAACTCTTTGGAGCTAGCCAAATTCTCATGGGCCGTTATTTCGAACCAGAGCAAGTCTTCAGTCTGTATATCCTGATTGCCCTCATCTACTTCAGCTTTAACCTAGCAATTTCGAGCCTGTCTCATATGCTAGCAAAACGTTGGCAACAAGCCGCAGAATAAACAGCCACTCTCCAGTTCAATTGGAGAGTTTTTTGATGAGAGTAGATATTTATAGACCTCAATTTGACACCATACTTTTTCTATGATAAAATGTAACAAATTTATTTACAACAAATCAAATCTAAATGAAATGGAATTTTCTATGAAATCACTCAAAGGACTACTCTTTATCATAGCTAGTTTTATCTTGACTATTTTGACTTGGATGAGCACTTCTTCCCAATTCATGATTCCAGGACTAGCTTTAACAAGCCTATCTCTAACTTTTATCCTAGCCACTCGTCTCCCTCTAATAGAAAACTGGTTTCACAGTTTAGAGAAGGTCTACACTGTCCACAAATTCACAGCCTTTCTCTCCATCATCCTACTAATCTTTCATAACTTTAGTATGGGCGGTTTGTGGGGCTCTCGCTTAGCTGCTCAGTTTGGCAATCTTTCCATCTATATCTTTATCAGTATCATCCTTGTCGCCTATTTAGGCAAATACATCCAATACGAAGCTTGGCGATGGATTCACCGCCTGGTTTATCTAGCTTATATTTTTGGACTCTTTCACGTCTACATGATAATGGGTAATCGTCTCCTTACATTTAATCTTTTAAGTTTTCTTGTTGGTAGCTACTCCCTTTTAGGCTTACTGGCTGGTTTTTATATCATCTTCCTTTATCAAAAGATTGGCTTCCCCTATCTAGGGAAAATTACCAATCTCAAACGATTAAATCACGATACTAGAGAAATTCAAATCCATCTTAGCAGACCTTTCAACTATCAATCAGGACAATTTGCCTTCCTAAAGATTTTCCAAGAAGGCTTTGAAAGTGCTCCGCACCCCTTTTCTATCTCAGGAGGTCACGGCCAAACTCTTTACTTTACTGTTAAAAATTCAGGTGACCATACCAAGAATATCTATGACAATCTTCAAGTCGGCAGTAAAGTAAGCGTAGACAGAGCTTACGGACACATGATTATAGAAGAAGGACGAGAAAATCAAGTTTGGATTGCTGGAGGTATTGGGATCACCCCCTTCATCTCTTACATCCGTGAACATCCTATTTTAGATAAACAGGTTCACTTCTACTATAGCTTCCGTGGAGAGGAAAATGTAGTTTATCTAGATTTGCTCCGTGACTATGCTCAGAAAAATCCTAATTTTGAACTCCATCTAGTAGACAGTACAAAAGACGGCTACCTTCATTTTGAACAAGAAGAAGTTCCAGAACCTGCAACCGTCTATATGTGTGGTCCTCTCTCTATGATGAAGTCACTTGCCAAACAGATTAAGAAAGAAAATCCAAAAGCAGAGCTTATTTACGAAGGATTCAAGTTCAAATAACCAACTACATTCTCCTGGAAATTCCCAGGAGTTTTTTCTACACAACCGCAAAAAACACTGCCAGATTTCTCTAGCAGTGTTTTGAGTTTTATTTATCTTAGTAAATTGTTCTTTCAGTTTCTACATCGAAGAAATGTGCTTTGTTCAAGTCAAAGCCAAGTTCAACTGTTGCACCTGTTTGCAAGTAGTCACGAGCATCAACTTTAGCAACGAATTCATCTTTACCAACTTGGCAGTAAAGGTGAGATTCTGAACCAAGCAATTCTGATACAGAGATAGTAGCTTTTACAACTGATTCTGGGAATGTTTCAAGGAAAGCAGGTTCTGCATTCACATCTTCTGGACGAATACCGAAGATCAATTCTTTACCTTCATAGCCCTTTTCACGAAGTACTTTCAAAGCGCCTTCTGGAACTTTCAAACGGAAACCATCTGAAATAATTTCGCTACCAACCAATTTCACATTGATGAAGTTCATTGCTGGACTTCCGATGAATCCTGCTACGAATTTGTTAACTGGGTTTTTGTAAACTTCTTGAGGAGAACCGATTTGTTCTACACGTCCGATAGTACCTGTACCAGCAGGGTTCTTAGTTGCTGACATGATAACGATACGGTCTGCAAGTGTCATCGCTTCTGTTTGGTCGTGAGTTACGTAGATAGTTGTAGCCCCGATACGACGGTGGATTTTAGCGATTTCAGCACGCATTGATACACGGAGTTTGGCATCCAAGTTTGACAAAGGCTCGTCCATCAAGAATACTTTTGCGTCACGGACGATCGCACGACCCATGGCAACACGTTGACGTTGACCACCTGAAAGGTCAGCTGGTTTACGTTCCAAGAATTCTTTCAATCCAAGGATTTCAGCTGCTTCTTGCACACGTTTGTCGATGTCTTCCTTGCTGTATTTACGCAATTTCAAACCGAAAGCCATGTTATCATAAACAGTCATGTGTGGGTAAAGAGCGTAGTTTTGGAATACCATGGCGATGTCACGGTCTTTTGGAGCTACGTCATTGACAACCACGCCATCGATAGATGCAGTACCTTCTGTGATATCTTCAAGACCAGCAATCATACGAAGAGTTGTTGATTTACCACATCCTGAAGGACCTACGAAAACGATAAATTCTTTGTCTTTGATGTCCAAGTTGAAGTCTTCAACTGAGTAGTGTTCGCTGTTTGGATATTTTTTGTAAATGTTTTTAAGATTCAATTCTACCATGAGGTGAACTCCTTTTGTCTTTTGATAGTTTTATTATATATGAAAACGCTTTACATTTCTATGGCAAGGTGACCAAAAAAATAAAAAAGTTCTGTGCAACTTGCACAAAACTTTAGAGAATATCTGGTAAAATCAATTGATAACACAGGGTCAGGTCGGTCAACTCTTTCAACTGAAGTCCTGTCAATTCTTCCCATTTATCAATCTTGTATTGGAGAGAATTACGATGCAAATACAGTTGTTGTGCTGTTTTAGTTAGGACTGCACTATTTTCCCATAAGGAGAGAATGATTTCCTGAATCTGATCCTGGTCCAAAATCATCTGATGCAGGCATTCTTTAATGACTCTCAAGTCCACAAGCCTTTCCCCCATACTCCAAAGATAGAGCTGAGAAAAAGTATGAACACCTTGGTGACCCTGACGCCACCAGGTCTTAAACAAATCGCGCTCCGCTTTGATTAAGTCTGATAGGGCTTGATGGCCTGTCTGAGACCAAACCTGACCCAACATGATAGAGAGACGAAGTCCAAAGTCATACTCAACCGCTTCAATCGTATCAGATAAGATTGAACGTACAGAGGTGTACTTATCTTGTTGGAGAACAAAAATGTAATCCTGAGCTCCGACCTGAATCACCGTCTGACAGTTGGGAAAAAGAGTCCGCATCATATCTAGCCAAGAAGCTAGATTTTCCTGCTGAAAATAGGAAAGATGACAATAAACCAACTGAATCTTTTTGAAAGCTTGCGGTGCTTGCCCCTTCCCCTCAATCAGATAGGGATACCAAGGATTGAGCGAACTAGATTGCTCCTGCTGAGTCAAAAGGGCAACCAACTGCTTTTCACGCTCGCTGAGTCCAGATTTCTCCAGCAAAAGCCACTGATAATTTGACACAAGTAAACTTAGATAACCCTCTTTATCAACTGGCTGATTTAAGATTTTACCATCAGGAAACCAATCCAGTAGTTCTTTTGCAATCATCTCTAGCCCTCCACTTTTTGGATGCACCACGAAATCAAGCTCTCAAGACGTTCCAGATTTTCAGTCATATGGAGATAGCCCATCACGGCTTCAAAACCTGTGGACATACGGTAAGTCACCACATCAGCATTTTTGGCCTTGGTGTGGCTATTGGTATTGCGGCCACGTTTGTAGATTTCTTCTTCTTTTTCCGTTAGGACTTGCTCCTCTAACATAAAGGAAATCAGGCGAGCCTGAGCCTTGGCTGACACATACTTGGTTGCTTCTTGATGGAGTTTATTGGGTTTGGTCATACCTTTGAGGATGAGGTGACGGCGAATATACATAGAATACACCGCATCCCCTTCAAAGGCTAGCGCAATCCCGTTAATGAGATTGACATCAATCACGTGTCCACCTCACTCCATCTTTTGTATCCAATAGTTTAATGCCTTGAGCAGCCAGTTGGTCACGGATTTGGTCCGCTGTGGCAAAGTCACGATTAGCACGCGCTTCTTGGCGTTTTTGGATCAAGTCTTCAATCTCTGCATCCAAAACTTCCTCAACAAAGACAATTCCAAAGACTTCCAACATATCCGCAAGAGCTTGCTTGACAGCTGCATCATAGTTTCCTGAGTTAATCCATTTGGCCATTTCAAAAACCACTGTGATACCGTTAGCAGCGTTAAAATCTTCATCCATAGCCGCCACAAACTTATCTTTAAAAGCTTGTAATTTTTGAACATCTACAGTTCCAGTAAATGGTTGCTCGTAAGTATTCTTCAGATACTTGAGATTGGTCTCTGCATCGCGCACCGCTTTTTCTGTGAAGTTGATGGGCTTACGGTAGTGTTGAGTCGCAAAGAAGAAACGAAGCACTTGTCCATCAAGAGTTTTGAGAGCATCGTGCACTGTGATAAAGTTACCCAAGGACTTGGACATCTTGACATTATCGATATTGACAAAACCATTGTGCATCCAGTAGTTGGCAAAGGTCTTGCCTGTTTTGGCTTCTGACTGGGCAATTTCATTGGTATGATGAGGAAACTCCAGATCGGCTCCACCACCGTGGATATCAATGGTGTCGCCTAAAATCTCTGTTGACATGACTGAACACTCGATGTGCCAGCCCGGACGACCAGGTCCCCAAGGACTATCCCAAGAAATCTCGCCTAGCTTGGCAGCTTTCCAGAGGGCAAAGTCTACAGGATTTTCCTTACGAGCCGTTTCTTCATCGGTACGACCTGAAGCACCCAGCTCCAAATCTTCCAAGGTTTTATTGGCCAACTTGGCATAGTTGTGGGATTTTTCCACACGGAAATAGACATCCCCTTGACTCTCGTAGGCAAAGCCTTTTTCAATCAAATCTTCCACAAAGCGGATAATGTCATCCATAAACTCCACCACACGCGGATGGCGAGTCGCAGGTTTGACGCCCAAGGCCGTCACATCCTCACGAAAGGCAGTGATGTACTTGTCCGCAACCTCTTGAGGCGTAATCCCTTCTTCCTTGGCACGGTTGATAATCTTATCATCCACATCTGTAAAATTGGAAATATAGGCAACCTCATAACCACGATACTCAAAATAGCGACGAATGGTATCAAAAGCCACCGTCGAACGGGCATTCCCCACGTGAATATAGTTATACACGGTTGGCCCACAAACATACATCTTGACTTTACCGTCCTCGATTGGGACAAATTCTCGCAAATCACGAGACATGGTGTCGTAAATTTTAATCATGCGGTCCACTCCCTTCTCTATTTCTGAATTTTTCGGCTGAAAACCAGCTCTGCAAAAGGACCAAATTGTCTGAGGCTATCCAGTTGGTAAAAGCGCTGCCCTTCCTCTTGGGTAAAGAGAGGAACCCCCTTTCCTAGAATAAGGGGCGCTATCTGAATAATGAGGTGGTCGAAAAGATCCGCATCCAAGAGCGGTCCTACTAAGGAATTACCACCAATCACAAAGACATTTTTACCTTTGTCAATCTGGTGAACAAAGTCCACCACATCCCCAGCTACTGGCTGGTAATTGCTGACAGGCAGGTGCCTATCATGCGTAAAGACATAGTTTTCCGTAGCTTGATAAAAACTTTCTACATCTTGCAAATCTTGAATTTCCTCAAAGGTCCGCTTGCCCATGATGGTGATATCCATTTGCCTGTAAAATTCATCATAGCCCGTATCCTCTACAGAACCAAGCTGATGCAGCCAGTCTATCCTGTTCTGGCTGTCTGCCAAGTAGCCATCCATGGTGACACAGCCGTAAAAATATACTGCCATTCTTGTAGTTTCCTTTCTAGTTCTGCTTCGCCTTCACTTAGCGGGATAGCCCCAAATGATTAGACCTAAGCTAATCAAAGTATTCAGCAAAATCCTTGCTGAACAAGAAAAATAAGCCAAACAACAGCAATACCAATCTGCAGCAGAAAGGTTCATTCTTAAACATTCAAGCACCTCTCCTGTCTACTTCCGGCTCAAGGTGTCATAGATTTTAATCATAAAATAATAGTCAGGAAAACTAAAATCCGATAACAGCTAGTTTCATCACTAAGAGTTCAATTGAATTTCAGTTCAAATGTCTCTACATTTCGGAATCCCTTGCTCCTTTATCATTCAGATAAACTACCTGGGTCTGTTTGACAAAGCCAATTTTTTTATACAAACGTTTGGCACCGACGTTGCTATCCTCTACTGCAATCTGAAACTCCTTGTCATTTTGCTCAATCAGTTTGTTGACGAGGAATTTTGCTAGATAGCTTCCGTAGCCTTGCCCACGTTCAGGTTCAGATATTGCTAAACCGTAGAAGTAATTCGTATTAGTCGATAAATCTACCGTGCAAGTTCCAATAACCTGACCGTCTTTTAACAAAATATATAAGCGACTTTCTGGATCTTTCAGAGCTTCAGCGACATATCTATCCACAACTTCTCTCGATTCATGTTCCTCTGAAAATGCCTGAAATTTTAACTGACTAATTTGATTTTGATACGAACTATCTGCTAACAAAACTTCAAGATTGGAAAGCTTTTCTAACGGATAAGGTCTTCTATCCTTACCTAACCAGGTTTCTGTATCCTCGTCCTCGACCAATCCCCAGTTGCTAACAAAATCAGAATGTCGGTCTAGAAAAACACGCTCAGTCTGAAAAGTCACAGACTCAATTGGATAAGATGCCGTTTCTTTCTCAAAACTCGTAAACAAAGCACGCGCAATTCCCTGACGGCGATGATCTGGATGAACCAGTATCGTCACTTCTACATCTTGGTCATCTGCATAGACAGTTAAAAGACCAACAAGTTCGCCTTTTTCATAATAAAGGAAAAAGGCGGGCATGTTTGGGTCAAAATTAAGCATGTTAGAGAGATAGGGATCACGATAGGTACCGTCATAGTTTTGACAACAGTTAATTAGTTTTTTCGCCTCAGATAACTCCTCTTGGCTTAACTTGTTTCTTGCTTGAATCATATAGCCATCCTCTACAAACCAGACGATCTGTGACTGGCTTCTTTAGCCTGCTCGAGTTTATTGACGTAGTACTCTCGTTTTTCTTCGACTTCATGAATAACCGGCTCATCCTTCTTACCATGAAGGCGGACAATCTTAGCTGGAATTCCGACAACCGTCACATCGCTAGGAACATCTGCTACAACAACTGCTGCAGCACCGACCTTGGCATTTTCACCGATTTCTACAGGTCCGATGACTTGCGCATGGGCTGATATGAGAGCTCCCTTTCGAACGGTCGGATGGCGTTTTCCACAGTCTTTCCCTGTTCCCCCAAGAGTCACCCCATGATAGAGGAGAACTCCCGTCTCAACGATAGCTGTCTCTCCAATCACCAAGCCAGAACCATGGTCGATAAAGACACCTGAATCAATCTGGGCACCTGGATGAATCTCAATCTGAGTCCAAAAGCGCCAAAACTGACTGTGCATACGAGCCAAGAGTTTGAAGCCATGATTCCAGAGAAAATGTGAAAGACGGTGGGCCGCCAAGGCCTTGACACCTGGGTAAGTCAGCAAAACCTCCAAAGTGGTGCGGGCCGCTGGATCATTTTCTTTTACGATATCAATGGTTTCGCGCCACCATCCCATACATTTCTCCTTTTCTTATTCTGAATCTTTTGGTGTTTCTGTAAATTCTTTCTTAGGTTTGTGGTCCTTGTGATGACGTGGGCGGTGAGGTCTCTCAGACTTTTCGCCTTTTTCATCACGTTCAGGTTTTGGTGGACGAGGGAGAAGAGCTTTCATAGAAGCATCCACACGTCCTTTTTCATCAATCTTAATAACCTTAACATCGACTTCATCACCGATTTCTACCAAGTCTTCTACACGGTTAGTTCGCGTCCAAGCCATCTCAGAGATATGAACAAGAGCATCTGTCTTATCAAAGAGGTTGACAAAGGCACCAAATTTCTCGATACGAACGACTTTAGCACGGTAAACTTCATCCACTTTGGCTTCACGGACCAAACCAGCAATAATTTCTTTGGCACGGTTAATAGCATCTTGGTCGCTAGAGTAGATAGACACATTTCCTTCTTCGTCGATATCGATCTTAACGCCTGTTTCGGCGATAATCTTGTCGATGGTTTCTCCACCCTTACCGATGACAATCTTGATCTTATCCACATCAATCTTGATTGTATCAATTTTTGGAGCAGTTGGAGCCAATTCTGGACGAACTTCTGGAATGGTTGTTTCAATCACATCAAGGATTTCAAAACGAGCTTTCTTAGCTTGAGCAAGAGCCTCAGTCAAGATTTCTGCAGTAATCCCTTGAATTTTGATATCCATTTGAAGGGCTGTAATCCCGTCACGAGTACCTGCAACCTTGAAGTCCATGTCTCCAAAGTGGTCTTCCAAACCTTGGATATCTGTCAAGACTGTATAGTTGTTTCCATCTGAGATGAGACCCATGGCAATCCCTGCTACTGGCGCCTTGATTGGCACACCACCAGCCATAAGGGCAAGCGTTCCCGCACAGATAGAAGCCTGAGATGAAGAACCATTTGATTCCAAAACTTCTGCTACCAGACGGATAGCATATGGGAACTCTTCCAAGCTTGGCAAGACTTGAGCAAGAGCACGCTCACCGAGAGCACCGTGACCAATTTCACGACGACCTGGCGCACCGTAGCGTCCAGTTTCCCCTACAGAGTATTGTGGGAAGTTATAGTGGTGCATAAAGCGTTTCTTGTACTCTGGATCCAAACCATCAATGATTTGAGTTTCTCCCATCGGAGCCAAGGTCAAGACTGAAAGAGCCTGAGTTTGTCCACGAGTGAAAAGACCTGAACCGTGCACACGAGGAAGGAAGTCAACAACCGCATCCAAAGGACGGATTTCATCGACCTTACGACCGTCAGGACGTACCTTGTCTTCTGTAATCAAACGGCGCACTTCTGCGTGTTCCATTTGTTCCAAGATTTCAGCCACATCACGCATGATGCGGTCAAATTCTTCGTGATCCGCATATTTTTCTTGGTAAACTGCAGTTACTTGGTCTTTGACTGCTTGAGTTGCAGCTTCACGAGCCAATTTTTCTTCTACTTGGACCGCTTTTTGAAGGTCGCTATTGTAGGCCGCAATGATTTCGGCTTGCAATTCCTCATCTACATGAAGCAATTCAACTACTGCTTTTTCCTTACCTACCGCCGCAACGATCTCTTCTTGGAAGGCAATCAATTCTTTAACTGCTTCGTGTCCTTTAAGAAGAGCTTGTAGCATGATTTCTTCTGATAATTCTTTAGCACCAGACTCTACCATGTTGATAGCGTGTTTGGTACCAGCTACTGTCAATTCAAGGAGAGATTGCTCTGCTTGTTCTTGGCTTGGGTTGATGATGATTTGACCATCCACATAACCCACTTGTACCCCAGCGATTGGTCCGTCAAATGGAATATCTGAAATGGAAAGCGCCAAGGATGAACCAAACATAGCTGCCATTGGTGCAGATGCATTTTCATCATAAGAAAGCACAGTGTTGATGACTTGGACTTCGTTACGGAAACCTTCCGCAAACATTGGACGGATTGGACGGTCAATCAAACGCGCTGTCAAAGTCGCATCCGTTGAAGGACGTCCTTCACGTTTCATAAAGCCACCAGGAAACTTCCCAGCCGCATACATTTTTTCTTCGTAGTTGACTTGGAGTGGGAAGAAATCCCCAGTTGCCATCTTCTTAGACATCACGGCAGCAGTCAAGACAGTTGACTCACCGTAACGTACAACAACAGAGCCATTTGCTTGCTTAGCAACCTGACCAGTCTCTACAATTAACTCACGACCCGCAAAAGTCGTTTGAAACACTTGTTTTGTCATTTTAATCCCCTTTGGATTGATAATATTATACGTCTTGTCTACAAAAATCAAGATACTAAGCCGTTAAGCAACTCAAAGGAAAATAGGAAATCGGACGACGGAGCGACTGCTCTTAGGCAGATTTATCTTTTTCCACAGAGTTGTAGGCGTGTTCAATTCTCAAGATACCAAGGACTTCAAAAGCAAAGTAAAAATAGGAAACTGACGAAGTATTCGATGAAGACAAGACAGTTTATCTTTTTTACACAGCTTTTCGGCCGGGTTCAATTAATCAAGATACAAATCATTAGAAAGTTTTGATACTAAAGTATCTAAACCTTTCACGCTAATCGCTATCAGGCGATTAGCTAAATGCTTTACTAACTCTCTCGTCAAATAACGTCGATTTGACTCGTTCGTGTCGCTCAAACTAAATACTGAAAAGAACAAATTATTAAAAAATTTCTGTCATAAAATTGAGAATCGACAAAGCCTTTGAAACTTAAATACCCTCATCTTTGTATCAAGTACGTACAGAGTCTATTTTATCATATTTTTCTTAAAAAGTGCGGTCTGTACCATTAAAAAGGAACCATTCCCCTCACTTGAGAAGAATGGTTTGCTTTTTATTATCCTAGAGACTGATGATTAAACAAGGCATGAGTTGCTTGGTGGATGTATTTTGCTGTATCCGCATTGTTCATGGTGTAAAGATGCACACCTGCAACATCTTGAGTTACCAAGTCCACGATTTGGTCCACTGCATAGGCAAGTCCTGCTGCTCTGAGCGACTCAGGGTCATGCTCATACTTGTCTAAGATGGCTTTAAATTTGCGTGGAAGATGGATATTCTCACAAGTCTTCAAGAGACGGAGAGCCTGATTTCGATTCAGAATTGGCATAATCCCTGCATGAATGGGAACATCAATCCCAGCCAAGATGCACTTGTCTTGGAAATCATAGAGGCGCTCATTGTCAAAGAAAAGCTGAGTTACAAGGCTCGAGCAGCCTGCATCCACTTTCTTCTTGAGATTTTGGATATCTGAAATCTGACTTGGCGAATCTGGATGCCCTTCTGGATAGCAAGCTCCAATAATATCAAAGTGAGGGGCTTGTTCCTTAATGAACTCAATCAAGTCGGTTGCGTAGCGAAAATCTTTCTGTGGCTCTACATCTGGAATGATATCCCCACGAAGAGCCAAGATTTTCTGCACCCCAACCTTGTCCAAGTCAGCAATGGTTTCAGCAACCTTGTCCTTGGTCAAATAGATAGCTGGCAAGTGAGCAATAGTCGGAATCGCCAAGTCATTTTGGATAAAGTCAGCCAAACGGACCGTCGTTTCCTTGATATTAAATTTATTATTGCTGGCAGTTACACTGATAAAGTGGGGAGCCAACTCCTGCATATCTTGAAGAGCAGAAATAATGTTATCATTACCCACTGCTGGGTTTGGAGGGAACACTTCAAATGAGAGTGACGGTGTTTGGCGTGACATAGTCATTATCCTTTTCTAGTTGATTTTTTCGTTAGCTGGATTCCTAGAATCAAAGTGAAACAGGCAGATTGACCAAACAGCGCTTCTTGAGAAATCCTTATCTTACAATTTCTCACGCGCAGCTTTAGCTGCTTCAACAAGGCGGATCAAGCTTTCTTTTGTTTCTGGAATACCGCGTGTTTTCAAACCACAGTCTGGGTTAATCCAAACTTTCTTGCTTGGCACTTTAGCAAGGATGGCTTCGATTGTGTGGTCGATTTCGCCTTCATTTGGCACACGAGGTGAGTGGATATCGTAAACCCCAGGGCCCACTTCTGTTTGGAAGTTTTTCGCTTTGAGTTCGTCCAAGATTTCAAGGTTTGAACGGCTAGCTTCAAAGGAAATAACATCTGCATCCATATTGTCGATAGCTGGGATGATATCTGTAAATTCTGAGTAACACATGTGAGTGTGGATTTGTGTGTCTGGCGCTACTGTTGAGTGTACCAAGCGGAAGGCAGGAATAGCCCAGTCAAGGTAGTCTTCGTACCAGTCGCTACGACGGAGTGGCAATTTCTCACGAAGAGCAGCCTCGTCGATTTGGATGATTTTCACACCAGCAGCTTCAAGGTCAAGCACTTCATCCTTAATAGCAAGGGCGATTTGAAGAGTAGAATCCTTGATAGAGATGTCTTCACGTGGGAATGACCAGTTGAGGATGGTAACAGGTCCAGTCAACATACCTTTAACAGGTTTGTTTGTACGGCTTTGTGCATAGCTAGACCATTTAACAGTGATAGGGTTGAGACGAGTGACATCACCCCAGATGATTGGTGGTTTCACCCCACGCATACCGTATGATTGTACCCAACCATTTTTAGAGAAGAGGTAACCTGACAAGTTTTGACCGAAGTACTCAACCATGTCGTTACGCTCAAATTCACCGTGAACAAGGACATCAAAGTCAATATCTTCTTGCCATTTGATCCATTCATCGATCGTTTCAGCAAGGAAAGCGTCGTACTCTTCTTGAGACAATTCACCTTTACGGTAAGCCAAACGTTTCGCACGAACTTCTTTAGTTTGAGGGAATGAACCGATAGTTGTTGTTGGAAGAGCTGGAAGTTTGAAAGCTTCTTCTTGGATAGCTTCACGTTCTGCAAATGCTGGCAAACGAGTGTAGTCTGCGTCTGTCAAGCCAGCGATACGCGCACGAAGTTCAGCATTTTCACCCACACGCTCAGTCGCAAAGAGTTCTTTGTTGGCTGCAAGTGCTTCTTCACCTTGACCATTGCGGATAGCATCCAAATCACGAATCTCATCCAATTTTTCAACTGCAAAGGCAAAGTGGTTCAAGATTGCTGGTTCAAATTCTTCATTAGCTGTTGTAAATGGCACATGAAGAAGTGAGCATGAGCTTGTCAATACAATGTTTTCAGCTGGGATTTGCTCAAGAACAGCCAAGCTCTTTTCGTAGTTGTTGCGCCAGATGTTCTTACCATTAACAATACCTGCATAGAGAGTCTTGTCAGCTGGGAAACCACCTTTAACCAATTCAAGAGTTTTCTTACCTTCAACGAAGTCCAAACCGATAGCATCAACTGGCAAGTTTACAAGATCAGCGTAAACGTCACGAACGTCTCCGAAGTAAGTTTGAAGCAAGACTTCAAGACCTTTTTTGTCAGCCAACAATTTGTTGTAGAGGTTCAAGAAGAGTGCTTTTTCCTCAGCTGTCAAGTCTTTTACAAGAGCAGCTTCGTCCAATTGGATACGAGTCGCACCAAGTTCAGCCAATTTAGCAAAAACTTCTTGGTAAGCAGCTACTAAGCTGTCTACGAAATCTTCTGCTTTTACACCTTCTTCAAAGTCTGACAATTGAAGGAAAGTGAATGGACCTACAAGAACAGGACGAGTGTTCAATCCTAGCTCTTTGGCTTCTTGGAACTCATCAAAAATTTTGTGACCTGCAAGTTTAACTTGAGTGTCTTTTTCAAATTTAGGAACGATGTAGTGGTAGTTGGTGTTGAACCATTTCTTCATTGGAAGGGCGCGAACATCCCCTTTTTCTCCTTGGTAACCACGACCCAAAGCGAAGTAGCGCTCAAGATCAGACAAGTCCAAGTTTTGAACTGAAGCAGGTACCACGTTGAAAAGGAAAGCTGCATCTAGGAAGTTGTCATAGTGAGAAAAGTCATTTGATGGGATTTCAGTGATGCCTTTTTCTTTGACAATGTTCCAGTGTTTAGCACGCAAGTCTTTTGCTGCAGCAAGGAGTTCTTCTTCTGTGATTTCTTTTCTAAAGTATTTTTCAGTTGTAAATTTTAATTCGCGGAATTCGCCCAAACGAGGGAAACCGATGATTGTAGTTGACATGATGTGTCCTCCAAAATTTGTTGTTGAAACTATCTTAACAGAAAAGAAATCATCTGTATAATTGTAAAAAATTAGGCTTTGATATAGTTTGAAACTATATCTCCATTTTAGAAAAAAGAAAAAGACCTGAGACAAATACCTCAAATCCTTTGTGTAGCTTGTTTTATAGCTTTATTTCAGTTAGACGGTTCAAACGCGTTATTAGTAATTCTTATAAGTGACTATGGCTTGTTATTAGAAAAGACTATAGGTTGATTTTTCTATATTATACACTTGAGGCACTATAACTGTTAAATTTGTTAAAGTTTTCCAACTTCTTTCTATCAACTCTTTCTCTGTTCGAGGGGGACGACTGCTAATGTCTTTCCTAAACTGGCTAAAACTTTCAATACCGTATCCAACTGGGGACTAGTCTTGCCTGTTTCCATCCTAGCTATGACAGGCTGGCTCACTCCACTAAGTTCTTCAAGCTTTTTCTGACTGATACCCTGCTCATGTCTAGCTTCTATCAACTCACTCATAATAGCCACTCGCATATCACTTTCAAGAATTTCCTCCTTGGTAAAGAGTTCTGACCTGACATCCTTCCAGTTACTCCCAATAGCACTATTCTTCATCACTTAACCCTCTTTCTTTTAAGTCCTTTAGTTCACGCTTGCCTTTTTCAACAATCATAACTCAAAAGTTATTAAAAGTAAATCTGAACACTCATAAAAAGAAGACCTTAGAAAAACTCTAAAGGTCTCATCTTTATTATTCGAAAAAATTACGAAAAGAATTATAAAATGCTGATAATCCTTACGTTTACTTCAGCTCAATCCCCTTCTCTCGGAGATTAGCTAAACACTCCTCATAGTAGGCAACGTCATGTTCGCTGTATATAGGACTAGTCAACTTTTCCTCTGCTAAGTCTTGATAAGAAGGGCAAGTCTTACCGCGGTAGTTCTTTTCCAGCCACTCTGAACTGACATTATAGCCACGGTCAGCCATTTCCTTCATGATCAAGCGATGATAGGCATAGAGACGATAGGGCGAGTGAGTAAAGACATAGTCCACCGTTGCATGCTTTCTACCCCAGCCATTGCCACGCAGGGCGCAACACTCTCGATGCTGTCCCAAGAGTTGAGGACGAGGAAGCTGTGAAATCAAAGCCTCATGCCAAAGTCTCATGGGAGTCTCCTTTCAGTAATGTCGAATGTTGTAAGTAGGTATTGGGGTAGCGATCAAGCAACTCTCTCGTCTTAGCAATCACATCTTCCTTAGAAGCCTGACCAAATCGGTAGCGATCCAACAAGAGCATATAATCTTTGCGCTCATCATCTGTCGCTTTCTTTTTAAAATAGCCCCAAATATGCTGAAAGGCATTGCAAACCTGACCCCTGTGTTCTGGAATCTGGCAGGCACGGTCAATCATCTCCTGAACCTGACTCACCTCCACCTCTTCATTCTTGAGATACTGACGAATCTCATTGTAAATATTGCTGGAATGACTCAAAACGAGGTATTTGTTTCTCGCCCAGAGTTGCTGGCACTGGGATTTTTGGTTAGTTTGTTCCATATTTCTCCTTGTTTTTGATCAGTTTCCAGGAAACATGGAAACAAAGTTGTAACTTAAAAACGAGCGGAATATGAGCGAATAAAGAGTGTTTTTTGTAGAGCCTGATTTTTCTAATAAACCTTGGTTTACAAATAGTTGGAGATAACCACGCATGGTTGCCGCACTCAAACCTGTTAGTTCTTGTGCAACTGCATTTGTTATCTGATAATTCTCTACAAGATAAGACTCTAACCCATTCACCCCATACGACCATTCCCATCTTCAAAAGAGGGAATAATTTCTAACTCAAAATGCACAATAAACTGTTCATCCCTTAGTCTATTTCTAAATCATGTTGCCCAGCTAATAAGAGATTTTCAAAAAATCGTTCCAGAGATTCTGTTTTTTTCTGGAATAGCTTTGCATTATCAAGAACAAGAGCATCTCGAAAATATTTTGCATTTTCTTGGAAGGGTTTATTATCTACTTGAAATCCCATAGTTCTAAGATACTTAATCAAAAATACTGTTATCGTTCGAGTATTTCCTTCTCCAAAAGGATGAATTTGCCAAATACCTGAAATGAAAGTCTTGATATGCTGTACTACTTCAATATCGGATTTTCCTCGATAGTCAAATTGACTTTCCTGCTGAAAATCATAGGCCAAACTATCTGCTACCGTGCGAAAATCATCATATATGACACTGTCTCCATTTAAAACAGCCTCACTTTTTGTAATGTTATAAGAGCGGTATTCTCCCAAGGGAATGCCATGTGGTAAGAGACCAAAGAAAAGTTCTCTATGAATCAATTTCAATGTTGTTGGAGCAAATTTAAAGGCATTAGAGGACAAGAGTTCCACAATTCTCATAGCAACAAGGTCTGCTTCTCTTGTGCTATCATCCTTCTCTTGGTGATAAGCCGTTACTTGATCATAAACTTCTTGATAAGTCAACTTTCCTTGAGAATTTTGCTCTGCTAGTTCTCTCATATACGGCGACGGCTCTAAATCATCTACCTTTTGTAAACCAAACCCCGTTTCCCATAGGTCTAATTTGGTCTGATAAGAGAGTCTAGGATTATCAATTTCATAAGTCGGTGTCATGGTTTTCCTTTCTAGACAAAGCTTTAAGTAAAATCTATACACTCTATTCTACCATATTAAATCTTTAAGCTCCTTATACAATTTCACAGTTCTCTGTTCTATCGTACTTGAAGAAAGCCACTCCTCGCTAATGTTAGAAAATAGCAACTATATCAGCCTAGATAAAGTTTTATCTTAAATATGAGCGAATCAATTACTCTCATCACCCTTTAAACTCTTTCAAAAACTCTTCGAGTTCAGCATCGGATTCTGGTGTGGTTCCGTAGAGTTGACCGAGCATTTCAAGCAAAGAAGCGGTTTGGTTTTGGATTGCTTGATTTGTCGTGTTAATCTTGCTGACGATATCTGTTAGTGGTTCGACTTCTTCTTCCTCGAAGGTATCTACGTAACGAGGGATATTGAGGTTATAGTCATTTTCAACGATTTCTTCATAACTTGCCAGATGGGCAAACTTATCAATCTCCTCACGTGACTTGTAGGCTCCCAGAATCTTCTCGATATGAGCATTCGTCATGATATTCTGATTTTTCCCCTTATCAAACTCCTTAGAAGCATCGATAAAGTAGACATCACGATTGGTACGGTTCTTTTTGAGAATGATGACCGTGGTCGGAATGCTGGTATTAAAGAAGATATTGGCAGGAAGACCAATTACTGTATCAATAGCCCCTTCTTCTAACAAGGCCTTGCGAATGGTTCCTTCCGCATTTCCACGGAAAAGAACCCCGTGAGGAAGGACGATAGCCATAACACCATTATCCTGCTTGAGGTGGTAATAACCATGCAAGAGAAAGGCAAAGTCAGCCTTGGACTGAGGTGCCAATTTCCCAAATGGAGAGAAACGAGGATCCGCCATAAAGCCAGAGCTTGCTGACCACTTGGCAGAGTAGGGAGGATTCATGAGAACACCGTCAAAGTTAGTCGGTTCTTGAGTCGGCCAGTCTTCATCCAGTGTATCAGCATTGTGGAGAAATTGATTTTCAACAGGAACACCGTGTAGAATCATGTTCATCCGAGCCAAGTTATAGGTCGAGGTATTGAGTTCCTGACCAAAGTAGACCACTGTCTGCGGTTTATGAGAATATTTCTTGGCATTGAGCAAGAGAGAGCCAGACCCCATAGTCGCATCATAGATAGTAAAGCCTAACTGGTCCTCACGACCCAAAAAGGCAATCTGAGTCATAAGTTTGGCAACAGGCTGAGGTGTATAGAACTCACCAGCCTTCTTACCCGAATCAGTCGCAAACTGACCAATCAGATACTCATAAGCATCCCCCAGCATATCACCAGCATGACCAGCCACATCTAGCACAGCCAACTCTTTCATGACCGCCGCCACCGTTTGGTTTTGCTTTTGCGGAGTCGCCCCTAGCTTTTTGGAATAGAGGTCAATATCCTCAAAGAGGTTTTCATAGAGTTCATCACTCTGCTCAATATCTCGAAAACCCTGAGCCAAATCTTCCAACTGGAAAGTCCCCTCATTAACACGTGCTACTAGAGCCGTAAAGGTCAACTCAGGTTTGATACTGTAGTTGAGTTCGTCCTTCATGACCGCAAGAAGATCCTCGTGGGTATCCGCATCCTCATAGTAGTTGCGATAGACCTCAAGGGCAGCCTCTAGACTCTCACTCCCCTCCTCCATAGTCTCCGCCACGAAAAAGAGCATCTTGTCTGACAGATACTTATAAAAGACCATGCCCAAGAGATAGGACTTGTAGTCATTAGCATCCATCTTGGAGCGGAGAACATCCGCTGAGTTCCACAGAGCTTGGTAAAGCGACTGGGACGTTTGTGTTGTTTCCATAATGTTTCTTTCTTTTTATTAATTCAAAAATCTATCTATTGCTTCAATAGTTTCATTTCTAATTCTTCAAAATATTTATGTCGTAATTTTTTCTGTAAATCATTATCCAATGCAATACTACTTAAAGCTTTTTCTTTTAAGTTAGAAACTATTTCTTTAATTTCTTTGGAACCAATTATTTCATTTTTCAAGTTACAAATCTTTAAAATTGTCGAAAAATCTGAAGAAGCTATGCTATCTTCCACCATTTTAGTTATATTTTCTAATGTTACAGTTATATCAAATTTTTCTGATAAATTTTCTAAAAATGTCCGTGCTTCATCCTCGGTTGGTTCTCTTGTTTCTATCAAATTCCCTTCCATAAATTCATCAAGTTTCTTTTTCAAGGCAATTCGTATTATTTTATCTTTATTTGTTATACACAAACCAATAACAGTGTCTCGAAGTTTTTTAATTTTTTGTTTTTTATCCTCATCATCAGATAAAACATAATTCACTATTTCTTCATCTATCAAAAACATCTCTATCTCATTAAAAGGGAGCACAAAAATATTTTTCTTTTTATAATTTTGAATTCTTGCCTTATCCATCCAGTCATAATCAATAATGCCATAAGCTTCATTACAATGTGATTTCTTTAATTTATTATAAGCTTTTGTGTATTGAATAACTTGTTTATGCCCTTGAACTGGTTTTACAAAACAAAATTCACTGAATAGTTTAGAATAAATCTGATAGTCTATACTATTTTTAGTTCCTTCACAAAATAGTATTGGTTTCCTCGTACCAGAAACTTCTGCTAATAAGTTTAAAGGAAATTCTTGAGATTCTTCCAATTGTTCATAATCGAAGTCATAAGGTGCTTCAAATTTCTTACACCATATATAGGTTGCATTAGTTCTTGATTGAACAAAGTCCATGTTATGTGAAGCAAAAATAAATTGACAATCAGGTCGTTCTGATATTAGCAAATCCCATAATTCATTATAGACGGCAGCATTTAGAAATGTTTCTGGTTCGTCAACGACAATATAGCTATTCTCTGGAGCTAGAAGAACATTTCCAATATAAAACAATATACAACGTTCTCCATCACTAAGACCATTTATACTATATATGGATCCATTCTTTTCGACTTTAACAACTGTATTTTTAGTATCAATATCAAATTTTATTTCTGGTTTAATTTTATTCCATATTTTTTCTAATTTTTGCCACAAAGATAATGACGATTCATTTTTCCCCCTGAAATGGTCTGTAGCTACAGCCATGATGTCTTTTACTAACAGTGTTATTAATTTCGTAAAAGCATTTGAAAAATTTGCATCAATCTGATTAAGGTATAAATCTATTGTTTCGTACTTTAGGCTTATATTGTTAAACTCATTTATATAAGACTCTTCATCAACTACATTCCTATCCTGAATATGAGTAGCAAAACACAACAGTTTTTGAGCAGGTAAAACATACATCTGATCTATACTGTTCTTCCGTAATTCATTAATAAGACTAGTTTTCCCTGCTCCATTAGCCCCTATAATAACAGTCGTAGAATCTATCTTAGCAATGAAAGAGAAAAGTTTAATTACTTTGAAATTATATATAATTTGAGGAAATATAGAATCATACGAATAAATATCACCACCAAAACATTTGTAGATACTATCTAACAAATTATCACGTAATGTTTTGTACCTTACAGTTACATCATTAGACAAAACTTCTTCATTTAGCTCGTCATTTATAAAAGAAATAAGTTCAGATAGATAATTATCTACTCGGCTATATAAATCTTTTTCATAATCAGCTATCTGACTCAAATTATCCTGAAACCTTTCCTTTTCAGATTCTAACTTTTCAATCAAATCTGTTTTAGAACTATACATAATTCCTCCTTAAATAAACATATCCTGCAAGAGTTTCTTTTTCAAAGTCTCAAGCTGAGTAATTTTTTCTTGGTGAGAGTTGATGAGGTTATCTAGGTTTGAGAAATAGGCACCGATGGCTTGTTGTTCATCAAGCCCTGGAAGATTTAATTCTAGGTTGGAAATTATCATTTTATTTAAACCGCCACGTATACCATCACCCGATGAAATTAAACGTAATTCATCATATCTCCTGCTTAAATCTGTATATAGGAAGAAAAAATCAATTTTATCGTTTGTTTCAATCGCTGCAATTGATTGATTTGTAGTTAACGGTATCCTATTTATTGCTACTCTACCTCTAGTTTGCCCCTGTCCTGCTAAGGCAATTAAAACTGAATTCTTCTTAACCCATTTTGCACTAGAATTTTCTAGTCCAATGTACGATATCATTTCTTCTGTTTCATTTAAAATCTTCTTATTTATTTCTCCTGAAGACATCCATGGAATTTCTTTTGGATTCCAAAATTCCTTTACAGCAGTTCTAGGTGTTCCGCCAGTTATAATTCTACAGTTATCTCCTAATTTAACAATTTCCCACTCACCTTCAAATCCATCCATACGAATCTCAGGTACAGTCTGTCCAGCTTTGGGAAACATCTTTGAGAGCATGGTCGTCTTAAGAGATTGGTAGTTGGCAAGATTATCCTTGTAGCTAGACAGAAGGTCATCGAGGGTACGGAAAAGGGTACTGATGGCGGACTGTTCTTCAAATGTAGGAAAATCCATCTTAAAGTTTTTCATCTCTGAAGCTAAAATATGCTTAATAGTATTACCAGTAGAAATTAAATCAAGCTCTTTTCTCTTACCGTTAGATTGAAATTGATAATTTAAGAAATGTGGATTTACTTCTTTTTTATAATCAGTAAAAACTATCAGAGCATGAGCAGCAGTATTATTTAATTCTTCGGGAATAACAGCTGTGTGACCTACATGTCCAGATTGTACCATTACAATATCATTTGTTTTCAACCACTTATCTCTTTGTTTTTCATAAAATTCATCATTTATGAAAATCTGAGAATTATAATTAATTTTGCCATTTTTGACATTATTTGATTCTAGATAAAAATTTCCGTTCTCAACATAATAAGGAGTTGCAGTTCCGACAAAAGCATTTCTTATAGTAGCGAAAATATTTATTAATTTTTCTATATCCCATTTATCTTCATAATTTTGAAATCTTATTTCTGGAGTATTACTTTGTTTTTTCATATATCTTATTTTTCCTATACTCACCTAATATTCTTTTAATATCTTATTCGTCCACATAATTTGGAATAAACACATGGAAACTATTTTCAAAATTTTCCTTGTCAAAAAATAAAATCCTGTTTCCTATCGGCATCTCATCAGTTATATTTAAAAAGATTGCTTCAACTTCATAATAGCAACTCTCGTAAATCCCGTTACTAGTATAGTTTTCGATAATCCCACTGACAATATTTTCAAAATATGACTGCCCATTATTAAACTTATTGTTGCAATTTGCTCGACTAAATTGTTGATATATATTGTCAATGTTATTTTTATCAAAAAAATGAATTTTACCATTCTTTATTGAAGTATTCTCAAAAAGAAATTTTTCAAATTGTTTTCCTAAAAGGTGACCTCTATGGACATCATTGTCATGAGGGATACCTTCATTTGTTATATAGTAATCTGATATATCTTCTTTTAATAAAAACCGCCTTGGAATTTTTACCTTCCAACCGACATATCTATTCTTTCTTTGCAAATCGCCTCTATCTCTTCTGTAGTAATTAAGTTTAATTTCTTTATTAATATCAATAGGCTGAAAACCCTCAGGATTGTTTAGAAATTCAATTTTATCGATTAGACGAGGAATTTTAGGTGTTAATTCATAGTAGTTTCCATTAGACCAGATGCACCCTAAAATCTCTGAAAACTGCCGCAAAGAAATTAATTCATTTTTATCTCTTATCCCAAGTCTTTTAAAAACTTCCGTTTCTCTCATTATGATTCTCCTCTATCTCCCAACCCTCAAAGGCTCAATGACTTCCTCCACCAGTTGGGTATAGGCTTCCTTGATTTGTTTTTTATAGAGGAGAGGATTGAGGGCATCCGCCACCTCTAGCTTATAGTCCTGATAACGCTGGCTCTTGGTCAGCTGGCTTTCTCCTAGTTGTTTTTTAGCTCCCTTACGGTAGTGTTCGACATAGTAACGGAGTTCATCCTCACCGACATACCAGCGCTTGCTAAAGACTTGGATGTGTTGCTGGATGACAGCCTCTATCATCTGATCCAAGATATTTGCGATAGACTGACCACGATAGCTTTCTGGATAGTCTTGAACTTCTCTCCACAGTTCAGTGATGATCTGGGCAAGATTTGGATTGGTCTTCTCAAGACTCTGAATATAGTTATCCACGGCTTCCCTATCTTGAGCGCTTAGGTTCTTTTCTTGACTTTGACCTTGTTCAATCAGACTTTGGATCAAGGTTAAGATATAGGCATAGTTGATTTCGTCTACTTGGATAGACTCCAATTCATAGTGGATATCAAGTGGCTCTCCATCGTCATCATCCTCTACTCGGCTTTTTAATTCTGCAAGGACATTGCGATAAAGACCCAGATACCTTTCCAACTTTTCTCCATCAAGTCCCGTCTGACTGTAAAGCTCTTCCTCATCATACGCTTTATAAACTCGGATAGAGGCTAGGTATTTATCAAAGGCTTGATAGGTTTTAGCTAGTTTCCTCAACTCAGGCGTAGAGACTTGCTCGAAATCTAGACCATTCACATAGTCATCAGTAGCAAGATTTTTGAAATCACTGCAACTCCGTAAAAAGTTCCTCTTTTCCTCTTCCCAGCTTGGAGCTAGGACCTCGTTTTCACCACCATTTGAGTAGAGCTTGAGGGCATTATCTACTGCTTCCTTAAAGGCTAGAGGCTTTTGGAAGGTGATGATATGACCGTAGGTCTTACTAGAATCAAAGATACGGTTGGTACGACTAAAGGCCTGAATTAAGTCCTGCGGTTGCATGGGTTTTCGGTCGATAAAAAGAGTTGACAGACAAGGGGCATCAAATCCCGTTAAGAGACGATTGACCACGATGACTAAGTCCAACTGCTCCTTGCGATAGAGGTATTTGTCCTGCTTTCGAGCTAGACGGTTATTGACATCCGTATTAAAGCCACGAAGATCCGCCATGGTAAAGTGGGTATCAAACTCTTGGTTGTAGTCCTCTAAGACCTGCTTCATGTGGTCTTGATTGGCTCTTGAGTCTTCTTCATTTTCTGTGACCGAGTAGGTGATAGTCGCCTTTGGAAAGTCAGGAAGGACCTGCTTGACCCTCTCCGATACCTTGACTCTCGTCTCCCCAGCCTTGACTCGTTTGAGCAGGTCATAGTAGGCTTGGGCTTGAGGGATTGACTTGACGGTCAGGATGGCATTATAGGTCTTACCCACTCCTTTTTGGAAGCCTAGCTGTTGACGGGATTTATTGATAATGGCATCCAAGACTTCCAGCATATGCTCCTCATTCTCATACACGGTATCTGGTATGTCATTTTCGGATTTATCCGTGATGAGGGTATTGCGATAATCTACCTTAAAACCTAAAACTGCTCCATCATGGATGGCTTCCTTGACTGTATACTCATGGAGACGGTCTCCGTACTGTTGCTGGGTGGTTTGAGCTAGATCGCCGACTTGCTGGCGTTTATTTTCCTTAAAGATAGGTGTGCCTGTAAAACCATACCAGAGAGATTGTGGGAAAAAGACCTTAATGTCTTTTTGTGTTTGTGGCGTCACGGCACGGTGGCATTCATCCACGACAAAGGCCACTCGGAGACCCTTGATTTTGTCAGCATCACGCTGGTAAAGTCCTTGTTCAAACTTGCGCATCATAGTGGTGATTTTCTGGATAGTAGTTACCACCACACGCTTATCATTACTTCCTAAGAGCTTGACCAAATCATGGGTATTATCCGTCTCATCGATATCAATGACATCATTGGTAGCATAGGAGAGAAAGGATGAAGTAGTCTGTTGGTCCAAGTCTCTGCGGTCAACGACAAAAATCGTCTTTTGGATGGATGGGATTTGAAGGAGATTCCGTGCTACCTTATAGGAGGTCAGAGTCTTCCCTGAACCTGTCGTATGCCAGACATAGCCAGACTCCTGACGACGGGAAGCTTCCTGTACCGCTTCGATAGCATGAATCTGATAGGGGCGCAAGAGGATAAGAGCTTTCTTACTATCATCAATGACCGAGTATTGCATAACCATCTGGTGGGCACGAGGGATAGAAAGGACTTCGTGGGCAAAACTGGTCAAGCTCGTTATGGGTTGGTTATCCTTATCCACCCACTTGGTTAGAAATTGCTTGTTGAGTTTATTTTCTCTGGCTGCAGCGATATAGCGTGTATCTACCTTATTGGTCACAACAAACATCTGTAAGCTAGAGTAGATGCCACGGAACTTGCCTTCGCGGTCATATTTTTTAATTTGATGAAAGGCATCTAGAAAAGCAACTCGGGGACTTTTAAGCTCGATCTGAATCATTGGAAGGCCATTGATCAAGAGGGTCACATCTAGCCTACGGTCTTGATCCTGAGGATTTACCTTGTCTCTCTCGACTTGATTAACTACCTCATAACTGGACTTGCCAGCTGCGATATTGTCTCGCCAGATGACGGATAAACGGATAGTACCCAAACTAGCATCTTCTCTTTGAACCTCAACCTTGGCAATGCCATTTTCGCCGACCAACCACTTGGCTGCATCATAGTAGCTAACAAAGTTCAGTTGATTCTTTATCTGGCGTTTTTCCTGTTCTGTCAGGGGATAATCTGCCAATAGAGCCACGTTGTTCTGGGCTAGCTTTTCAAAGAAGTTTTCCCATAATTGCTCTTCTGTTTTAAGGTCTTCTCTGTAAGTCCACTGACTTTCCCCAGTCACCAGTTGGTTGATCAGCTGTTTTTCTATCTCCAGTTCTGGTTTTACCTGTATCATACTCTCTCCTTTGCTACTTGTCTGCTCCCTTTATTATAGCATGTTTAGCCTCAAATTCCATCACTCTTTCCATTGTAAAAAGACTCATTCCCCCTTTCTCCTCCAAAATATGGTATAGTAGAGTTATACTATCTATGAGGAGTTTACATGTCACAGGATAAACAAATGAAAGCTGTTTCTCCCCTTCTGCAGCGAGTTATCAATATCTCATCGATTGTCGGTGGGGTTGGGAGTTTGATTTTCTGTATTTGGGCTTATCAGGCTGGGATTTTACAGTCCAAGGAAACCCTCTCTGCCTTTATCCAGCAGGCAGGCATCTGGGGGCCACCTCTCTTTATCTTTTTACAGATTTTACAGACGGTCGTCCCTATCATTCCAGGAGCCTTGACCTCGGTGGCAGGGGTCTTTATCTACGGCCACATCATCGGGACTATCTACAACTATATCGGCATCGTGATTGGCTGTGCCATTATCTTTTATCTGGTGCGCCTCTATGGGGCTGCCTTTGTCCAGTCTGTCGTCAGCAAGCGCACCTATGACAAGTATATCGGCTGGCTAGATAAGGGAAATCGTTTTGACCGTTTCTTTATCTTTATGATGATTTGGCCCATTAGTCCAGCTGACTTTCTCTGTATGCTGGCTGCCCTGACCAAGATGAGCTTCAAGCGCTATATGACCATCATCATTCTGACCAAGCCCTTTACCCTCGTGGTTTATACCTACGGTCTGACCTATATTATCGACTTCTTTTGGCAAATGCTTTGACACGTAAAAATCCGTTTGGTTTCCCAAGCGGATTTTGTGCTTTATTTTGAAACTTCTTTTGCAAGGACAAAGTTCCCAAGTGTAGCAGAACCATTTCCTGCGACTGCTGGAGTGACGATGTAGTCACGCACATCTGGTACTGGTAGGTAACCATTAAGGAGAGCTGTAAATTTCTCACGGACACGGTCCAACATATGTTGTTGAGCCATGACCCCTCCACCAAAGACAATCACGTCTGGGCGGAAAGTCACTGTCGCATTAACCGCAGCTTGAGCGATATAGTAGGCTTGGACATCCCAAACAGGGTTGTTGAGTTCAATGTTTTCCCCACGAACACCTGTACGAGCTTCCAAACTTGGACCAGCTGCATAGCCTTCCAAACATCCCTTATGGAAAGGACAAACACCCTTAAACTCTTTTTCAATATCCATTGGGTGTCTAGCAACATAATAATGACCCATCTCAGGGTGACCCACACCGCCGATAAACTCACCACGTTGAATAACACCTGCACCGATACCTGTGCCGATTGTGTAGTAAACCAAGTTTTCGATACGACCACCAGCATTGTTACGGGCAACCACTTCACCATAAGCAGAGCTATTTACGTCTGTAGTGAAGTACATAGGCACGTTGAGGGCGCGACGAAGGGCACCAAGCAAGTCAACATTTGCCCAGTTTGGTTTTGGAGTTGTTGTGATAAAGCCATAAGTTTTTGAGTTTTTATCAATATTAATCGGACCAAATGAACCAACTGCAAGACCAGCAAGATTATCGAATTTTGAGAAGAACTCGATGGTTTTATCGATTGTTTCGATTGGAGTTGTTGTTGGAAATTGTGTTTTTTCTACAACATTAAAGTTTTCATCACCGACAGCACAGACAAACTTTGTACCGCCCGCTTCCAAGCTTCCATATAATTTTGTCATGATAAACCTCTTGTTTTTATTTTCTTTATTATAGCATATTTCGAAAGTCTAAATTTCTCTATTTTTTAGATTTTCCTCTGTAAATCTTACCATTCAAGCAAAAACGAACAAACATATCATTTGTTCGTTTTCATTTTGAGAGGGAATATAGTACTCAATGAAAATCAAAGAGCAAACTAGGAATCTAGCCGAAGGCTGCTCAAAACACTGTTTTGAGGTTGTCGATAAATCTAACGTGGTTTGCATTTGATTTTCGAAGAGTATTAAGCTTTCACTTCGATAAGAGCATCCCCCTTCGCAACTGAACCTGTTGTGATTGGAGCTACTGAAACGTAGTCAGCTGTATTTGTAACGATAACCATTGTTGTATCATCAAGACCAGCTGCAGCGATTTTGTTTGAATCAAATGTTCCAAGAACATCGCCAGCTTTAACCTTGTCACCTTGAGCAACTTTTTGGTCAAATCCTTCACCGTTCATTGAAACAGTGTCGATACCCACGTGGATCAAGATTTCAGCTCCGTTTGCAGTTTTCAAACCATAAGCATGTCCTGTTGGGAAGACGATTGTCACTTCAGCATCAGCTGGGGCGTAAACAACATCTTGACTAGGTTTTACAGCGATACCTTGGCCCATAGCTCCACTTGAGAAGACTGGGTCATTAACATCTGAAAGGGCAACGACGTCACCAACGATTGGTGTTTGGATTGTTTCGTCTGTTAGCTTAGATGCAGTTTCTACTACTTCTTCGCTAACTTCAGGCTTTTTTACAGTTGATTCTCCATCAGTTTCATCTTCATAACCAAACATGTAAGTAAGAGCAAAACCAAGAGCGAATGATACAGCTACCATAAGAAGGTATTGTGGAAGTTGTCCGTTACCAATGTAAAGCATTGTACCAGGGATGATTGTGATACCATTACCAGTACCAGCAAGACCAAGGATAGATGCCAATCCACCACCGATTGCACCAGCGATCAATGAAAGGAAGAATGGTTTACGGAAACGCAAGTTAACCCCGAAGATAGCAGGCTCAGTAATACCTAGGAAGGCAGAAAGAGCAGCTGGGAAAGCAAGTGTTTTAAGTTTTGGATTTTTAGTTTTAACACCAACGGCTACTGTTGCAGCACCTTGAGCAGTCATGGCAGCTGTGATGATAGCGTTGAATGGGTTAACATGGTCAGTAGCAAGCAATTGAACTTCAAGCAAGTTGAAGATGTGGTGAACACCTGATACGACGATAACTTGGTGAACTCCACCAATCAAGAAACCACCAAGACCAAATGGCAAGTTAAGGATAGCTTTTGTTCCAAGAAGGATATAGTTTTCAACAACGTGGAAGACTGGTCCGATAACAAACAAACCAAGAATTGACATTACGAGGAGTGTTACGAATGGTGTTACCAAGAGATCAAGTACATCTGGAACCACTCTACGAACAGCTTTTTCAAACTTAGCTCCGACAACCCCGATGATGAAGGCCGGAAGAACTGAACCTTGCAAACCAACAACTGGGATAAATCCGAAGAAGTTCATAGCAGTTACTTCACCGCCAGAAGCAACAGCCCAGGCATTTGGAAGTGAACCAGAAACGAGCATCATACCAAGAACGATACCAACAGCTGGGTTACCACCAAATACACGGAAGGTTGACCAAACAACCAAACCTGGCAAGATAATGAATGCTGTGTCAGTCAAGATTTGAGTGTAAGTTGTAACATCTTCTGGAAGTGTCATTCCAAGAGCATTCAAGAGACCACGAACACCCATGAAGAGACCAGTTGCTACGATAACTGGAATGATTGGAACAAAGACGTCACCAAAAGTACGGATGGCACGTTGGAACCAATTTCCTTGTTTAGCAGCTTCTGCCTTCATCTCATCCTTAGATGTCGTTGGCAAACCAAGAGCTACGACTTCATCGTACATCTTGTTAACTGTACCTGTACCAAAGATGATTTGGTATTGACCTGAGTTAAAGAAAGCACCTTGAACTTTTTCCAAGTTCTCAATAGCATCTTTGTTAATCTTCGCTTCATCTTTCACCATAACACGAAGGCGAGTAGCACAGTGAGCTACACTGTTAACATTCTCACGTCCGCCCAAGGCTTCGATGACTTTTTTTGCAATTTCTGTATTGGTCATTTGCAAAAATCTCCTTATAAAAAAATTTGTTCTTGTTTGAAAGCGATTTTACTCGCCCCACGAATATTATTCTATCACGTTTAAAAAATATGTCAAGCGTTTTGCAGAAAAAATTTTGCTATTTTTTATTTTTTGATTGTTTTTGCTATTTTTTTCATCAACACAGCCATAACACCCTCTAAAATCAAGGTTTTTACTTTAAAGTTTTTCAAAAACTTTCATATTTTCATCATTTTCCATAAAATTACGTTTCCAAACTCTGTCAATCGTTTGACATTTTTTTCTTTAATTTAGTGTAAAAGACTTGCTTTTTTATAAGGAAACGTTTACTATTAAGATAGTAGAATTTATGGAGGAAATAGAAATGGAATGGACTACTGAACGTCGTTACAGACGTTATGAAGATTGGACACAAGAAGAAAGAAAAGAAATCCAAGAAAAGATGGTGCAATCCCCATGGCATGTCAGCTATCACATTGAACCAAAGGAAGGACTTCTCAACGATCCAAACGGTTTTTCTTATTTTGATGGTAAGTGGATTGTATTTTACCAAAACTTCCCCTTTGGAGCAGCCCACGGCTTGAAATCTTGGGTTCAACTTGAGAGTGACGATTTGGTGCACTTTACTGAAACAGGTGTAAAAATCTTACCTGATACTCCACTGGATAGCCACGGCGCTTACTCAGGATCTGCTATGCAGTTTGGTGATCAATTGTTCCTATTCTATACAGGAAATGTCCGTGATGAAAATTGGGTTCGCCACCCTTATCAGATTGGTGCCTTGATGGATAAGGATGGAAATATTAAAAAGATTGATAAGATCTTGATTGATCAGCCTGCTGATGCTACTGACCACTTCCGCGATCCACAGATTTTTAACTTTAAAGGACAATACTACGCTATCGTTGGTGGTCAAGACTTGGAGAAAAAAGGGTTTATCCGTCTTTACAAAGCTGTCGAAAATGATTATACAAACTGGCAAGAAGTTGGTGATCTTGACTTCAACAATGACCGTACTGCCTATATGATGGAGTGCCCAAATCTTGTCTTTGTTGGAGAACAACCTGTCCTTCTCTACTGCCCACAAGGTTTGGATAAAAAGGTTCTTGACTACGATAATATCTATCCAAATATGTATAAAATCGGTGTTTCCTTCGATCCTGAAAATGCTCGTATGGTAGATGTGTCTGAACTACACAATCTAGACTATGGTTTCGAAGCATATGCCACTCAGGCCTTCAATGCTCCTGATGGACGTGCTCTGGCAGTTAGTTGGCTTGGTTTGCCAGATGTGTCTTATCCATCTGATCGTTTTGATCACCAAGGGACTTTCTCATTGGTCAAGGAACTTACCATTAAAGATGGCAAACTCTATCAGTATCCTGTAGCTGCTATCAAAGAACTCCGTGCTTCTGAAGAAGCCTTCTCAAATCGTGCCCAAACTAAGAACACTTACGAACTTGAACTCAGCTTGGAAGCTAATAGCCAGAGCGAGATTGTCTTACTAGCTGATCAAGAAGGCAAGGGACTTTCCATCAACTTTGACCTTGTAAATGGTCAAGTGACAGTAGATCGTAGCCAAGCTGGTGAACAGTACGCCCAAGAATTTGGGACAACTCGTTCTTGCCCAATCGATAACCAAGCTACTACTGCTACGATTTTCATCGATAACTCTGTCTTTGAAATTTTCATCAATAAAGGAGAAAAAGTATTTTCCGGTCGTGTCTTCCCACATGCAGACCAAAATGGTATCCTGATCAAATCTGGAAACCCAACTGGAACTTACTATGAATTAGATTATGGTCGCAAAACTAACTGATGTCGCCAAACTTGCAGGCGTCAGCCCTACTACTGTTTCTCGGGTTATCAATAAAAAAGGTTATCTCTCTGAAAAAACCATTCAAAAGGTTAATGAAGCCATGCGGGAATTGGGCTATAAACCCAACAACCTAGCTCGTAGTCTGCAAGGAAAATCAGCTAAGTTAATCGGCTTGATTTTCCCAAATATTTCCAACGTTTTCTACGCAGAATTGATTGATAAGCTGGAACACCAACTCTTCAAAAATGGTTACAAGACCATCATCTGCAACAGTGAGCACGATTCCGAGAAGGAACGCGAATACATCGAAATGTTGGAAGCCAATCAGGTGGACGGCATCATTTCTGGTAGTCACAACTTGGGAATCGAAGACTACAATCGCGTGACAGCGCCGATTATTTCCTTCGACCGAAACTTGTCACCAGATATTCCCGTCGTCTCCTCTGACAACTATGCTGGCGGGGTCCTTGCTGCCCAGACCTTGGTCAAGACAGGCACCAAGTCTATCATCATGATTACAGGGAACGATAATTCTAATTCGCCCACTGGATTGCGCCACGCTGGTTTTTCATCCGTACTCCCAAAAGCTCCTATTATCAATATTTCCAGTGACTTTTCTCCTGTCAGAAAAGAAATGGAAATCAAGAATATCTTGACCCGACAAAAGCCTGATGCCATCTTTACTTCGGATGATTTGACAGCTATTCTGGTCATTAAAATTGCTCAAGAACTGGGAATCTCTGTCCCAGAAGATCTCAAGGTCATCGGCTATGATGGTACCTACTTTATCGAAAATTACTATCCTCATTTGACGACTGTGAAGCAACCTTTGGAAGAGATTGCCTGCCTCACTGTTGACCTCCTCTTGCAGAAGATCGAAGGCAAGGAAGTCGCGACAACTGGTTATTTCTTACCAGTTACATTATTGCCAGGAAAAAGTATTTAAGTACAAGAAAACTCAGACCAATTCGTCTGAGTTTTTTATGATCTTAAGTTTTCGAGATAGCGCCGGGCTGTCTCTAGGTTAAAGGTTTTATCCGCGATGAGGCGCTCGACTAGAGGAGCAACCTCGGATTCACTAGCACCTGCTAGGAGAGCCAAGGATTTGGCCTGCAATTTCATGTGACCTTGCTGAATTCCTGTACTCACCAAGGCTTTGAGGGCCGCAAAGTTTTGGGCGAGACCGATAGACACGATAATCTGAGCTAATTCTTTAGCAGAAGGATTTCCTAGTAATTCATGACTGAGAGCTACACGAGGGTTGAGGCCGATAGAGCCACCCTTGGTCGCTACAGGCATAGGCAGGGTCACCTCACCGATCAATTCTTCTCTTTCAAGGTCCAGTGTCCATTGACTAAGACCTTGATAGTGTCCTTCTCTACTAGCAAAGGCATGGGCTCCTGCCTCAATAGCACGCCAGTCATTACCAGTTGCAATCAAAACGGCATCAATACCATTAAAAATCCCTTTATTGTGGGTAGCTGCTCGATAAGGATCAGCTTGCGCAAATTGGCTCGCCAAAGCAATTTTCTCTGCAATTTCTCGTCCTTGATCCTTTTGACGGCTCAAATAGCGAAAGGCGATGCGACAACTTGCAGTAACCAAAGAATCGGTAGCGTAGTTAGACAGAATACCCATGAGACTCTGTCCCTGACTGAGTTCTTCTACGACTGGCTTCAAGGCTTCCAGCATGGTATTGAGCATATTTGCTCCCATGGCTTCCTGCGTATCGACATGGAGATAAACAACGAGGAAGTCTGTTTCGCCTTTAATCTGCTCTACATGCAAATCACGCGCCCCGCCTCCGCGTTTAACGATAGAAGGATAGGCTTGATTAGCAAGTTCTAAGAGTTCTGCTTTCTTGCTGGTGATCTTCTCCTGCGCTTGTTCAGGATCAGCAACTTGATAAAGAGCTACCTGACCAATCATCTGACGCTCATGGACTTGTGCAGTAAAACCGCCTGCACGCTTGATGATTTTACTTGCATAGCTGGCCGCAGCAACCACTGACGGCTCTTCCGTCACATAGGGAACTGTGTATTCCTGACCATTGACAAGAACCTCTGGAACCAGCGAATAAGGCAGAGAAAAAGTTCCCACTACATTCTCACTCAGCTGGTCTGCGACAGTCACACTAATTTGTTCATCCTGCTCCAGACTCGCTTGCTTCTCAGGACTAAGGAGCGCCTGAGCTTTTAACAGCTCGAGGCGCTCTTGGTATGATTTTTTAGAAAATCCATTCCAACTTATCTTCATTATTTTTCAACCTTGCTATAACGACGTTGGTGGTCGACAATTTCAACCAAGGCAAACTCTTGATTTTCATAGCCAGCAAACTGGGCTGAGTTTGTTTCATCTAAGTCTACTTCCTCAAAGAAGACTTTTTCATAGTCAGCAACAGACAGGGCAGTTCGTTGGTTGAGCTTGTTCAAGCGGTCTTTATCCAGATAAGCTTCATAACCTTCAACCAATTCACCACTGAAAAACTCAGCCACAGCCCCACTTCCGTAACTATAAAGGGCAATTTTGTCCCCAGCTTTCAAGCTATCTGTATTTTCCAAGAGAGACAAGAGTCCAAGGAAGAGGGATCCTGTGTAGATATTCCCTACCTTCTGACTGTAGAGAATAGACTGGTCAAAATGCTTTTGCAAGAGGTCTTTTTTCTCTTGAGGCAAGTTCTTATCCATGATTTTTTTCAAGCCTTTTAGCGCTAATTTAGGATAAGGCAAGTGGAAGCAAACAGCTGCAAAATCATCCAAAGTAAGCTGGTAGCGTTTTTGGTATTCAAGCCAAGTCGTTTTCAAACTATCCAAGTATTGTTGGGTAGAATAGACACCATTTACATAAGGAGTTGTTGAGTAATTTGGACGCCAGAAATCCATGATGTCACGAGTCTGAGCCACATTGTCATTATTAAAGGCCATAATGCGTGGATTTTGTGTAATCAACATGGCCACACTGCCAGCACCCTGAGTTGGTTCTCCTGGAGTTTCAATACCGTACTTGGCAATATCACTGGCAATGACCAAAACCATGGACTCTGGAGAATTTTCCACATGCAATTTGGCATAATGAAGGGCAGCAGTCGCTCCATAGCAAGCTTCTTTAATCTCGAAACTACGAGCAAAGGGCTGGATGCCAAGCAAGCCATGCACAAAGACGGCTGCAGCTTTACTTTGGTCAATTCCTGACTCAGTAGCCACAATAACCATATCAATTTCTTGTCTCTCTTGCTCAGTTAAAATAGAGTCACTTGCACTGGCCGCCAAGGTCACGATATCCTCAGTTAGGGGCGCAATACTCAATTCCTTGAGTAAGAGTCCTTTGCTTAATTTTTCAGGGTCAATTCCCCTCGCCTCTGCTAAGTCTTGTAATTTCAAGACATATTGACTGGTCGCAAAACCAATCTTATCAATACCGATTGTCATATTTACCTCTGTTTTATCATTCATGTAAAAAATCGTTCTATACTATTTTATCACAAATAGCAGTAAAAGAGAGAAAAAAGACTTGATTCACCAAATCAAGTCTCATGTTAGTCTAACTATTATGCTGTTTTCGCAAGTAGGAATAAAGTCTGAGAATCACTGTTCCGCTAGCCATTCCAATGGAAATCACCAAAGCCAACATAACAACCAAGGTTGCACTTGCCAGTGCTTTATTATAGTCCCCTGTCACAAAAAAGGCAGTTGTTCGGTAGGAGAGATAACCTGGAACCAGAGGTGCCAAGATGGCCAAGATAAAGACTACAGCAGGTGTCTTATAAAGAATACTTAAAATCTGGCTGACGCAAGAACCAATAATGGCCGCAATAAAAGTAGCCACAATAACATTGGTCGGTTCCTTGAGTAAGAGATAAATCAGCCAGACAGCCATGCCCAAAATCCCTCCAGGTAAGAGCATAGAGCGTTGAACATTGAGTACGATTAAAAAGGTAATAATGGCAAGAAGACTTGCTACTGCTTGTAATAAAAAGGTTGTTAGTGTCATATTAGTTCATCAATACCAAGGCGACAGAAGTTCCCGCCCCTAAAGCAAGGGTAATGAGTAGAGATTCAAACATCTTACTCATACCAGAGTTTATGTGATTAGTCATAATATCACGAACCGCATTGGTCAAGGCAATTCCTGGTACAAAAGGCATGACTGCTCCAGCTATAATCAAATCTGCCGTTGAAGGAAAGCCTGTGTAGCGAGCCCAAAACTGGGCTATCATCCCAAAGACAAAAGCCCCAGCAAAGGCTGTTACAAAAGGAATTCGGATAAATTTTTCCACATAGAGTGAAAAGGCAAAACCAAATAAGGTAGCTACTCCTGCCCCGATTGCATCGTAGATATTTCCACTAAACATAATTGAGAAGAAAGGGGCACTAAAGGTCGCAGCCAGAGTCACCTGTAACTTGGTATAAGGAAGAGGTTGGGCTTGCAAGGCCGTCAATTGCTTGAAGGCTGTTTCTAAATCAATCTGCCTCCCAACCAGCTGACGAGAAATCTGGTTCACATCACAGACTTTTTCAATGTTATAAGAAGAGGAAGTCACGCGCTTCATTCGAGAAATATTGGTATTTTCAATAGAGAAAAAGATGGCAGCAGGCATGGCAAGAACATTGCAATCCACAATCCCCTGCGAATGCGCAATACGAATCATGGTATCTTCTACGCGATGAATCTCTGAACCACTTTTGAGGAGAATGGTTCCTGCTAGCATAATCACATCGATGACGGCATTTAATTCTTTTGATTCTTCCATGCTTGCCTCCTTTTATCAACTCCCTCTATTCTATCACAAATCTGGAGTCAAAAAAAATCTTTGCCATGAAATCATGACAAAGATTCGTTTAATCACGTTAATTTGCGTGGTTCCCTTCACTACTTGATTGAGTAGTAGCAGGTGCATTCTCTCGTTGATTTCCTTGTTGGTTCCCCTGACTTGGTGTTGTAGTAGAACCTTGGTTTCCACGTTGTGCTGGTGCTGATGATGACGTTGACGGCGGTGTTTTTGGTTTGTAGATTGAAATCTTGACACGCGTCTTAGTCAAATCAACCTTTTCACCTGCTTTTGGACTCTGTTCAACGACTGTGCCTTCAGCTGTTCCATCAGGAGCTGTCGACACTTCTACAACTTCAATATTGGCTTCTTTAATACCGACAATTTGAACGAGATTGTTTTTAGTAAATTCAAGACTAGATCCTGTGTAACTTGGCATGGCAACGCTAGTTACTTTCTTAGCAACGGTTAAGGTAATCGTTGAGGCCTTGCTCAAATCATAGGTTGTTCCGGCAGCTGGAGTCTGTCTGAGAACAGTTCCTGCTTCGCTCTCGCTTGATTCTTCTTCCTCAATCTTGATGAGATTTTCAGGAACCTTCTTCTGCTTGAGTTCTGCGATAACATCTGTCGATTTACGGCCGATATAATTGCTCAATTGGAAAGATTGCTTGCCTGATGAGACAACCAAATTGATTTTCGTTCCTTCTTTTCGACCAGTTCCAGCGCCAGGATCTGTACGGATAATCCGCCCCTCTTCCACCTTTTCACTAGCCTCTGTCTTCTCCTCGCCAATCTCAAAATTGGCTTTCTTGAGCGTTTCCTTGGCTTCCACAACTGTCTGACCTGCCACATCTGGGATGGCAATGGTTGCAGGAGTTCTGGATAAGATCCAAATAAGAGAAGCTGCCACCAATACAATGCTGGCCAACAAAATCATATAACGAACTCTAAATTTCCGTTTCTTAACAGGCTTGCTTGCGTAATTGTCTTCTGAAACCTGCTGACTAGGTTTCGCAGCCTGTGGCTTCGGACTTTGTGTTTGCACCTTAGGAATCGAAGTCAAGGTACTCTGAGATACCTTTGGTAGAGTCTTGGTATCTGCCTTAGTAGTATCATTAAATACCAGTTTAGGTTCATTGCGACGATTGTGAGACAAACTACTAGACAAGTCCACATACATCTCTGCAACTGACTGATAACGATCTGTCAATTTCTTGGCAGTTGCCTTGATAACAACATTCTCCAAAGCCTGAGGTACAGATGGATTCTCATCAATAACTGGCGGCAGTGGTTTCTGGAAATGCTGAAGGGCGATGGTCACCGCACTATCCCCGTCATAAGGGATATGGCCTGTCAGCATCTCATAGAAAATAATCCCCATGGCGTAGATATCACTCTGTACAGTCGCCTTAGAACCACGCGCCTGCTCTGGTGACAAGTAATGAACCGAACCCAGCATAGAGTTAGTCTGGGTCAGGCTCGTTTCAGCAAAGGCTACCGCAATCCCAAAGTCTGTGACCTTGGCAGTCCCATCTGGTGTCAAGAGGATATTTTGAGGTTTCAAGTCCCGGTGAACAATTCCTCTGGTATGGGCCAAACGCATGGCTAGGAGGATTTGTCCCATGATACGGACAGCTTCTTCATTAGAGAGAGGATAGTGTTCCTTGATATAACGTTTGAGGTCTAGTCCAGCAACATACTCCATTGCAAGGTACTGTTGACCATCTTCCTCACCAATATCTGTAATCCGAACGATATGAGGATGGTCCAAATCCGCCATGGCTCTCGCTTCCCGCTGGAAACGCGCCACAGCAATCGGATCTGTCTGGTAGTTGGTCCTCAGGACCTTCACTGCCACTTCTTCCCCGTCTAGAATTAAATCTTTGGCCAAGTAAACATCTGCCATGCCTCCTCGACCAATTTGTTTGATAATTCGATACCGCCCGGCAAAAATCTTGCCGATTTGGATCATTCTGCATCCTCCTCGTTCATAGAAACAAGGGCAACCGTAATGTTGTCTAAACCTCCTGCATTGTTAGCAAAACGCACGAGCGTCGCTGTTTTATCTGCCAAAGGAATGTCACTGGTTACAATATCACAAATCTCACTACCTGAAATCATGTTGGTCAAACCATCACTATTGAGCAAGAGATAGTCTCCTGGCTCAAGGGTAATCATTCCAAAATCAGGCTGAATTTCATCTTTTTGACCGATTGACTGGGTAATAATATTTTTCTGTGGATGGCTGGCTGCTTCTTCTGGTGTCAATTGACCTGCCTTAAGCAATTCATTGACCAAGGAATGGTCGCTCGTTAACTGGTGGTATTCTTCCCCACGAATCAAACCGATACGAGAATCCCCAATATGGGCATAGATAGCCTGATTGCCAATAATAGCAACAGCTTCTAGAGTTGTTCCCATTCCTTTATAGGCATCATCTTGTCCAAGTTGATGAATCTTTTGATTTTCAATTTCTAGGTAATTGGCGAACCATTCACGCACTTCATTGACTGTATCAATCTGGGTGTCAACCCAAGCTATACCTAGGTCTGTTACCGCCATTTCACTAGCAATATTCCCTGCGCGATGACCTCCCATCCCATCAGCTAAAATAATCATAGTACGCCCAGCTCTATTGACATAGTGGTTGACATAGTCTTGGTTATTTGTTCGTTTCTGACCAACATCTGTTAATAATGAAATTTCCATGTGTCAGTTCCTTCCTAATCCGATATCTTGCGAAATTGACTGATGAAGAATCCATCACTTCCATACAATTCAGGTGTAATGAGGATACAGCCGTCTTTCATGATATCCTTACATTCATGTTCTAGCTTTACCTGCTCGAACTCAGGATGACTTTCTAAAAACGCCTCAACGACTTGAAAATTCTCCTCTGAGACAATAGTACAGGTACTATAAGTTATTATACCACCTTTGCCTAGTGTTTGACAAACACTACCTAATATTTCTAGCTGAATTTCCTGTAAGGACGCGAAATCTGCCGTTTCTTTATTATATTTAATGTCTGGTTTCCGTCGCAGAAGACCGATTCCTGAACAGGGAGCATCTACCAAAATCTTATCAAATGAATCCTGACCAAAAAACTCATGCACCTTTCTGGCATCTAATTTTTGCGTTTGAACCCGATCTGCAACTCCTAAACGTTGAGCATTTTCTTGAATCAAGTCCAACTTGTGGTCGTACAAGTCCAAAGCCGTAACCTGACCTGTCGTAAGATAAGAGGCTATATGGGCTGTTTTCCCACCTGGGGCAGCACAGGCATCAAGGACCTTCTCATTACCTTGTAAATCAAGCGTCGGAGCAACCAATTGACTGGATTCGTCTTGAATGGTTATAGCCCCTTCTGCAAACAAATCATGGCCTGCAAAATGCCCCTGCTCCTTGACGAGACCAGAAACAGACAAAGGTGAATCACTAGCCTCTAACAAGGCTTGAATTTCTTCTTTTCGGTTTAAATCAGTCACTCGGATGCTAGCCTTGTTTCGCACCAAAAGACTTTCAAAAATAGCTTGCGCTCGCTCCTCTCCGTATTCTTCCTTGAGCTTGGCAATTAACCAAACCGGAAGAGAATAGGCAATGGAATCACGCTTGTTTTTTCGTTTGATGCTGGTAATATCTGGCCAGCCTTCACGTAGAATACGACGAAGGACGGCGTTGACCAATTTTTCACTGCCTTTTTTACGGACTTTAGACAATTCCACTGCTTCATTGACCACAGCATGATCTGGAATCTTGTCCAAATAGCGGAGTTGGTAGGCACTCATAAGAAGAAGGGCATAGAGCCAGCTGTCTAACTGGTCTCTGTCTTCGATAAAGTGGGACAGGTACCATTCCAGAGTCAATTTACGGGCTACCGTTCCGTAGACAATCTCTGTCACCAAACCCTTGTCTGCTACCGAGAGTTGACTTCCCTTGAGATGCTTATTTAAGGCGATATTTGAG
Source organism: Streptococcus mitis (assembly GCA_009496085.1). Classification (GTDB taxonomy): domain Bacteria; phylum Bacillota; class Bacilli; order Lactobacillales; family Streptococcaceae; genus Streptococcus; species Streptococcus mitis_BY. Next base: position 59,467 of record WIJN01000009.1, read on the forward strand.
TATGCTTGATTGATAAAGACATCCTCTAATACCGCTAGGGCTAAACTTCTAGCCGTTTCTACTTTAGTCACCAAATCGTTCTCCTACAGTCAATGTACGTCCAACTCCATTGAGGAAGGAAGCAATGTCCATCTTAGGCTTACCAGCTGGCTGCACTTGTTTGAGAGATAGAGCTCCTTGAGCCGTTGCGACAATCAATTCTTTCTTGCCGATAGAGAGAATCTCACCTGGATTTCCCTGACTTTCTACTGGTAGGGCTTCATAAATCTTAAAGCGGTCGCCCTTAAGGAAAGTATGGGCAACAGGCCACGGGTTCATGCCACGGATTTGGTTAAAGAGTTGACGATTGGTTTTGTTCCAGTCCAGTTTTTCTTCCTCTGGCTGGATATTTGGAGAGAAGGTAACCTGACTCGGATCCTGCGGTTCAGGTTTGATTTCCCCAGCAATGTAGGCAGGCAAAGTGTCCAAAAGCAAATCACGACCAACTAGCGCCAATTTTTCAAACAAGGTACCGACATTGTCCTCATCCGTGATAGGAATACTGCGACGAGAAATCATATCTCCTGCATCCATTTCCTTAACCATTTCCATAATGGTCACACCAGCTTCCTCATCCCCTTGAATCAAGGCGTAATGGATAGGCGCTCCTCCACGATATTTAGGAAGAAGGGAGGCGTGAACGTTGACCGCAAAGTCCATGCTATCAAGGAATTTACTTGGGAGAAACTGCCCAAATGCAGCAGTCACAATTCCATCTGCTCCTAGCTTCATAAGATCTTCCATCTCTGGACTTCCAGATAATTTTTCAGGTTGATAGATAGGAAGACCTGCTTCCTTGGCAGCCTGCTTGACTGGTGTTTCTTGGATAACTTTTTTACGACCAACAGCACGGTCTGGCTGGGTCACAACGGCTAGAATTTCGTAACGATTATCTGTCAAAAGTCCTTTTAATACTGTTGCTGAAAAGTCGGGGGTCCCCATAAAGATTAATTTTGTCATATCTTCTCCTTCTTATAAAAATTGCTGTGGCTCATGGTCAATACTGAGACGGAGCTCACTATTTTCCCGTTCTTGAGTCAGGGCCAAGATCTGGTTGAGGGTCGGCCCCAACTCATCTTCTAAACGGTATTTAATTAAAATCTGGTAATGATAGAGGTTGTGGGTACGGGCAATAGGTTTGGGCGTTGGACCAAGAATATTACTGGTCTCTGACAAGCCTGACCGCAAAATATTCATCACTTCATAAGCACGTTTAACAACCTCTTCTTCTTTCTTATGAGAAAGGGTAATGCCAATGGTGAAATAGTAAGGTGGATAACCAAGTTGTCGTCTGATTCCCATTTCATAGGCATAAAAGCCTTCGTAGTCCTGATCCTTGGCAAATCGAATAGCATAGTGTTGCGGATTATAGGACTGGATTAAGACCTGACCAGCTTTTTCAGCACGTCCTGCACGACCTGCCACCTGAGTCAAGAGCTGGAAGGTTCTCTCAGAAGAACGGAAATCAGGTAAATTCAAAGCCGTATCCGCATTTAGAACTCCGACTAGAGTTACATTGGGAAAATCCAAGCCCTTGGCAATCATCTGAGTACCTAGTAAAATATCTGCTTCTCCTCGTCCAAACTGATCAAGTAGAGCTTGGTGACTGCCTTTCTTACGCGTCGTATCCACATCCATCCGCAAAATGCAGGCCTGGGGAAAGAGTTCTGCCAGCTCATCATAAGCCTTCTGTGTCCCCGTCCCATAGTAACGAATGCTGCGGCTCTTACAGTTAGGACAGACCTGAGGAATGTCCTTCGAAAAACCACAATAATGGCAATTCATGGTCTTGGTATCCATGTGCAAGGTCAAAGAAATATCACAGTTGGGACAAGTATCCACAGTTCCACACTCCCGACACATGACAAAGCTAGAATAACCACGACGGTTGAGCATAAGAACCACCTGCTCTTTTTTAGCCAGACGGTCTTGAATAGCTTCTAGCAAAGGAGGCGTAAAATTTGACGTCTCATTTTGTCCGATATAGTCTCGAAAGTCAATCACTTGAACCTCAGGAATCCTAGCTAAAGGATTGGCGCGTTGGGTCAGACGTAAATGTTGATAAACGCCTTTGCCAGCCCGAGCACGACTTTCCAGACTCGGTGTTGCTGAACCAAGTACCAATGCCGCTTGATTGTATTGGGCCCGTAAAATAGCCACTTCTCTAGCATGATAACGGGGATTGCTGTCCTGCTTATAAGTCACTTCATGCTCCTCATCGATAATCATGACACCCAGATTTTTCAGCGGCGCAAAGATGGCCGATCTGGCACCAACAACAACTTGGGCATCGCCACGTTCTACCTTGCGCCATTCATCATACTTTTCACCATTGGACAGGCCTGAGTGAAGAATAGCCACTTGCTCACCAAAGCGAGCAATAAAACGCTCCGTCATCTGTGGAGTCAAGGAAATCTCAGGAACCAGCAAAATAGCTGTCTTGCCCTTGTCCAAGGCTCCTTGGATAATCTGCAAGTAGACCTCGGTCTTCCCACTTCCTGTAATCCCTTGAAGGAGGAAGGGAGGCTGATGACTACCAATCGCACTGACCACCGCATCTCGCGCCTGTCTTTGTTCTGGATTCAACTCCAAAGGCCGACTTGCCTCAATGCCTTCAAAATAAGCAGCCGAGCGTTGAACTTCCTTTTGAACTATGGTAACAGCACCTTGTTCCACAAAGAAGTTGACTTGCTCTCGCGAATAGAACTCTAATAAACTAGCCAAGGAAGCACTCTCAGGATGAGACAGCAAATAGTCTCTCAGTTCCAACTTTTTCTTGGCACGTGCAGAAATCTCAACACCTTCTAATTGAGTAAGATTCACCTCATACCAAGACTGGGTCTTGACCTTCTTTTGATCGATCGCCTGATATTCCAGACCAAGCAGACCCTTTCTAGTCAAACGCATCATTTCAGCCTGTTTGGAGATGTCTAGAGAAGAAAAGGCAAGCGAAGCCTCTGAACCAAACAAGCGCTCTCTATCTTCTTGACTCAGACCTGCCAGAGGATAGAGAATCTTATCATAGCTGGAGTTCAGAAATCCTGGTAACATAGCCTTAAGGATGGAGATTTTGTAGGAGAAGACGGACTTGCGGAGCTCCTCAGCCAGCCAGAGTTGTTCTTGCGTGAGTACAGGAGAAAAATCCAGTACCTCAGCAATATCTTTTAAATCTTGATTTGCCTCTTCTTCATCCGATTGAGTCTCCAAACCAAGAACAATCCCTTGAATCAGGCGATTCCCCTTACCGAAGGGCACATGGACCCGCATCCCAACTTCCAACATTCCCATAAATTCCTCCGGAATCCTGTAACTATAGGGCTGGTCCGTCTGCATCAAGGGCACATCTACAATAATCTTGGCTATAGCCATCTTCTCACCTCCTCCTTGTCAGTACATTCTTGCAATAGAAAAAATAAGATTGAGTCCCCCCAACCTTAAATTTTTTCACCATCTTCTTTTTCTTTAGCGATTTGCTCTTTGATTTTCTTTTCTTCTTCTTCTTTGCGGCGTTTTTCTTCTTCGATACGGCGACGCACTGCTTCACGTTTTCCTTCTGGATCTGGGTGAATCGTAACGTTTCCTGATTCGATTTCTTCTAAAGCGCGAAGAGTTGATTTTTCAGATTTGAAACCTTGAGTTGCTGGCGCACCTGCTTCTAATTCGTGGGCACGTTTTGCTTCCAAGATTACGAGTGAATATTTTGAAGGAACCTTGTCGAGCAAGGTATCAATAGAGGGTTTTAACATCATTTGCTTGTACCTATTTTCTAAATTTTATCGGCTAGTTGGAGACTTTGGTAACATCTCCTGATAATGACCAATGACACGGTCCACACGGAAGTGCTCTGCTTCGATAACACGTTTGACACGCTCAGCGGCTAGGGGCACCTGATCGTTGACAATCGCGTAATCATACTCACGCATGAGGGCAATTTCTTCCTTGGCTTTTTCGATTCGTTGGGCAATCACTTCTGCACTGTCTGTTCCACGTCCTACCAAACGATCTTGCAATTCATCCAAATCTGGTGGTGTCAGGAAGATAAAGACAGCATCGGGAACCTTTTTCTTAACCTGAAGAGCACCCTGAACTTCAATTTCAAGGAAGACATCGATTCCCTTGTCCAAGGTTTCATTTACGTAGATCAGAGGAGTTCCATAGTAGTTGCCGACATATTCTGCATATTCCAACATCTGTCCTTGACGAATCAGCTCCTCAAACTCTTCACGAGTACGGAAGAAATAATCAACACCGTCCACTTCTCCAGGACGTTGTGCGCGTGTCGTCATTGATACAGAGTATTGAAATTGGTTTTCAGAACTCTCAAAAATCTCTCTTCTAACCGTTCCTTTTCCAACCCCTGAAGGACCAGAAAATACGATTAGTAAGCCTCGGTCTGCCATTGTGTCTCCTTTTAGTCAGTCTGTGAAATAACATTTCTCTAGAATAACGGCAAAAAGCCAGATTATCCTTTACAGTCTTTCTATCTAGTGTAACAAAAAAGCAGTAATTTTTCAACTGCTCTTTCTTATTTATTTGGCATAGTCTATGATTTATACAAGGTGACTCCCTTAAAAAAGACTTGCCTTTTTATTCTATTTAAGAGATAATAAAACTACTAATATAAAAAGGAGAAGTTTATGGGAAATTATAAAGGAAAAAATGTTGATGAAGCAATTGCAAATGGCTTATCTGAACTCAATCTCAAAAAAAGTGAAGTCAAAATCAATATCATTGATCATGGAAATGCCGGAGTATTTGGTTTTTTTGAAAAAGAAGCTGAGGTTGAAATAACACCATTGAGCCCAATGGAACTGAAAATAAAAAGATTGATTCCATATCTAATTGGTGCAGGTGTAATATTTATAATTCTTCTGTTAGTTCTAATTGTAGTAATCTCAGATAAATCAGCTACTGTTTCTACACCTTCATCTACAGAAACTAGTAGCGTTATTGAAAAATCTGTCGAGAAAACCAGTGAATCATCCTCTACATCATCAAGTTCGACGCCTGCTTCCTCTAGTTCAACTAGCACCTCATCAAGCTCTACCGAATCCTCGTCAACAAGTCCAGCCCAATCAGCTGTCATCACGACTGAAAACAATGAGGAATTTAAAGCGCTATTACAGACTGAAGATTCAAACACAATAACAGATTTTGTTCAAAAACATAAAAATCAAACTATTGAATTCGATGGAAATATTGCCTATCTATCCAAATTAAAATCAAAGTATGATGTTCTCATACATTCTGGAGATTATCATCCCGATGAAGCTTCAGGTCCTAATTTCAAAATTCCTCAAATTACTATAATATCAAACCCTATATTTAATTCATTTAATGGTGACGATATTAAGATAGGACAGAATATACATATAAAAGCAAAAATCGGAAATTATAACACTACTCAAGATTTAATCTATATATCCCCAATTGAGATTTCACCTCGATAATATAACGAATTATTTTCAAATAATTTATTCAAAAAAACTGAAGTCAGATTGCACTGACCTCAGTTTTTTATTATTTAGCATAGTCTACTGCTCGAAGCTCACGAATCACGGTTACCTTGATATTTCCTGGGTAATCGAGATTGTTTTCAATTTTCTCACGAACTTTGTGAGCCAAGATTGTAACTTTGTCGTCCTTGATTTTTCCTGGATTGACCATGATGCGGATTTCACGTCCTGCTTGAAGGGCAAAGCTAGTTTGTACTCCTTCAAAGCCGTTAGCAATTTCTTCCAAATCGTGGAGACGCTTGATGTAGCTTTCAAGAGACTCACTACGAGCACCTGGACGAGCCGCACTCAAGGCATCTGCTGCAGCAACAATCACTGCAATCACGCTTTCTGCTTCGACATCTCCGTGGTGACTAGCAATCGTATTGATCACAACTGGGTGTTCCTTGTACTTACGAGCTAATTCCATACCGATTTCAACGTGGCTACCTTCAACCTCACGGTCAATGGCTTTCCCGATATCGTGAAGGAATCCAGCACGACGGGCAAGAGCCGCATTCTCACCAAGCTCACTAGCCATAATACCAGCCAACTTAGCAACTTCAATCGAATGACGCAAGACATTTTGTCCATATGAAGTACGGAACTGCAGACGTCCCATAATCTTCATCAAATCTGGATGAAGGTTCGGCGCACCGATCTCATAGGCAGCAGCCTCACCGTATTCACGGATCTTATTGTCAATCTCTTGACGGTTTTTCTCAACCAACTCTTCGATACGAGCCGGATGAATACGACCATCCTTGAGCAACATTTCCATAGTCATACGGGCAATCTCACGACGAATAGGATCAAAACCTGACAAGGTCACCACTTCTGGCGTATCGTCGATAATCACATCAACCCCTGTCAAACTTTCGAAAGTACGAATGTTACGACCTTCACGACCAATAATGCGTCCCTTCATAGTATCATCTGGCAGATGAACTGTTGAGTTGGTTGACTCCGCTACATATTCACCAGCAATACGTTGCATAGCTTGAACCAGGATGTCCTTGGCCATTTTGTCAGAACGTTCCTTGACCTCTTGCTCAGCCTCACGAATACGACTAGCAATCTCCTTGGTCAAGTTTTCCTCTGTCTGTGCCAAGATAATATCTCGTGCTTCTGCCTGAGACAGGGCACCAATACGCTCTAGTTCTGCTTCTTTTTGTCTTTCGACTTCCTCTAATTGCTCTTCACGCGCATCAAGGTTTTTCGCTCTATCAGAAATACTTTGTTCTTTTTGTTCAAGTGTTTGTTCTTTACTCGTCAAATTGTCGTCCTTACGATCAAGGCTAGCAGCTCTCTCTGTCAAACGACTTTCGATTTGTTTGAGTTCTTGACGTTCTGATTTAAATTCAGCGTCCACTTCTTCACGGTATTTTCTGGCTTCTTCTTTGGCCTCCAATAGTGCTTCTTTTTTAAGAGACTTACTTTCACGTTTAGCTTCATTAACAAGTAAATCCGCTTCACGCTCAGCTTGTCCACGTAAATTAGTTGCTTCTTGTTCAGCATTTAAAAGCATCAACTCTGCAGCTTCCTGAGATGATTTCATCTTAGCTGAGATGCTGACATATCCAATGACTAAACCAATGATGACGGCAAAAACAGCAATCGCAAGTGACATGATTTCCATGTTTTTACCTCATTTTATTGTTATTCCGAATGACATACATTCTTTTACATTCTACCATAAAAAAGTGATTTTCACAAACCTAAAATAGAATATGTTTTGGGGAATTTGGAACTCAATTACCTAAAATTTACTAGTGCAATCTCTATTTCTTTAGAAGTTATAGCTTATACTCAATGAAAATCAAAGAGCAAACTAGGAAACTAGCCGCAGGTTGCTCAAAACACTGCTTTGAGGTTGCAGATGGACGTTGACGTGGTTTGAAGAGATTTTCGAAGAGTATTATTCGTAAAAAATCTCAAAAAGCCTACCTTTCAGTAGACTTAGTTCTTTTCTATTCTAATCGGCACTCGTCCAAAATTCTGCTCTGCTATACTTGAATTTCCTAGTTGGTAAATTCGGTCTGCCTTTTGGGTCATGGCATCCCAGGGTTCTTTGCCAATTCGGCTAACTAGCTGGACTTGGTCTTTCAGAGATTTGAGGTGTTGTCTGCCTTTTTCAGTAAATCCAAGGACATGAATACCCTCTGGCACATCACTTTCTCTAGCCTGCACCAAGATATAAGTCAATAGTCGTCGCACACGCGCCTTGGTGTACCGTTTGGTCGCCACTAACTCAACCAATTCCTCTACAGATTGGGCTGTTTTGATGGCTTCTTTTATGCGCACTGCCATTTCCTGATTGAGCTGATAAATGATGGTCAGGTCTGGATTGGACAAGATTTGATAGCGAAGCAAAGGAAAATAATCTTCCCAATTTACCTTACTAGCATTTTCAAAAAGGGCAACAGAAGGCATAAAGCGTTCTAAGAAATCCTTATCACTTTGGTGCTGACGGAGAGCTGTGGCCGAGGCAAAGTCTACATCCTTGTTCACAGAATGATAGCCGGCTCCTTGACGCTGAATCGGATGGAGTTTGATGTTGCGTCCCACAACTGCCTTAACATAGGCAAGAGCAAGAACATGATTGGGCGTATTGCCTGAAAAATCAAGACCTGCAAATTCCTGCCACATGGCTTGGGTTTTCTGGGGATAGGAGAGAGAGTCAGGCAGTTTTTCCACAAATTTCTCCATCTCAGTGGCCTGCTCTGTGTATAAGTCAGCGATTTTCTGGTAATCTAGAACTTCCTCCGTCCCAAAAGATAGAGTATCAATCCCCAAACGAGCCAAGATATCCACAGCTCCTTTGCCAAAGAAATCCGCCGCCTGGACACTGACTAAAAATGGCAATTCCACTACCAAGTCTGCGCCATTTTCCAGTGCCATCTGGGCTCGTGTCCACTTATCCACGATAGCAGGTTCTCCACGCTGCATGAAATTCCCTGACATAGCCACGATTTTCAGCCCCTCTGCCTGATTTAGCAGGTATTTATGCCCATTATGAAAGGGATTAAACTCCGCAATAATACCTGTGATGGTCATGATGTTCTCCTACTTCTGTGCCACAAAAAACCAACGAGTACTGGTTTCTGTAGGCTCCTTATCCTCAAAGTCCGCAAAGAGTTTGAAGGATTTGAAACCAGCCTGTTCCAGCAAGATATCATAGGTCAGGACCTCGTAAGTCCGTTCCTCATGTACCTCATCATGACGGCTAAAGGAACCATCTGCCTCCTTGACAAAGAATGTCAGTTCATGCACGATGGAGTGAGGAGCATCGTCCTCATAAGTATCCCAAAGCATGGCAAAGTCTTCGGCGTTTTCATGGTAGGAATAGCCTGGGAAGACCTCATCTGTCTGGTAAGTCGAATGCACATCAAAAATAAAGATCCCGTCTTCATTGAGAGCATTATAGACTTCCTTAAAAACATCCCCTACTTCCACCTCATCCTGCATGTAGCAGATAGAGTCCGAATAACAAGTGACAGAGTCATATTTACCTGCCTTGGACAAATCCAGCATATTGCCTTCGATAAAATCAATCTTTTGCTTGGCTGAAGAAGCTCTCTTCTCAGCAATCTTCAACATATCCCCACTCAAGTCAAGTCCAGTCACTTCAAAACCAGCCTGAGAAAAGCGTACAGACTGGATACCTGTCCCACAAGCCAGTTCCAAGAGTTTCTTTCTCTCCTTGGTCTTAGGCAAATGACGAAGCGAAAAATCCGTCCATCTATCATATAAACTGTCGTCCATGACCGCATCGTAAACAGCCGCAAAAGTTTCATAAGTTGCCATAATCATGATACCAAGAGCCTCCATGGCAAACACCACTCGCTCTTTACCTTTCCATCAATTTTCTAAAATAAGCAAAGAAACCCAGTTGACTACAACTGAGTTCAATTGTGCACTATAGTCTTTTCGTTTGCTTTTAGTACTAGGCAACGAGTTGCAGGCATAACTGGAGTTAGGCAAAACGAGTTAACGCCGTAATAAAAGATAAAGGAAAAGACTATAAAGTTTCAGATAAATCTACTGAATCCGCCTCATGCCATAGTTTTTCTAGATTATAGTGGGCACGCATTTCTTCTGAAAAGACATGCACAACGACAGCACCAAGGTCCAGTAAGACCCAACCTCCAGCTGCGTCGCCTTCGACACGACTGCCTTTAAATCCTGCTTCCGCTACTTTTTCACGAATATTATCAGCAATAGCGTCTAACTGACGGCTATTCATTGAGCTAGTGATGACAAAGTAGTCAGTCACGCTGGTCAAATCTTGTACATCAAGTGCAAGGATATCCTCCGCACGTTTCTCATCCGCCGCTTTCACGACTAGTTCTAGTAATTCTTTTTCGTTCATTTAGTCCTCTTTCAAATAGTGCACATAGGCGTTATAGGTTTCAAGGGTTTGGGGATAGATAGGGAATCCCTGATGAGCTAGATGCTCCACGGTACGAGCTGTTTCGTAGGCCACTGCCTTATTGAGCGATAGACCTGCAATCTCACGCGCTACATCCACTCCAGGAAAGGCACGATTATGCTCGATATAGTCTGCGACGTAAATTACCTTATCAAGGTCCGTCATCTGACTTGCTCCGACTGTATGAATTTCGATAGCCCGTAAAATTTCAGGATCTTTCAAATCCAAATCTTCTTGAATCTTGTAAATTCCAACCATGCCATGCCAGACATTATTGCCCCAGTTTTTGAGGTCAGGGTCTAGCTGATAACGGTCAATCAAGTCCAGAAATTCCTGATCTGACAACTTCTTAGCATAGTCATGAAGAAGACCTGCTAACCCTGCTTTCTCGGCATCAACTCCAAATCGCTGAGCCAGTTCTATGGCTGCACGCTCCACACCCAAACAATGGGTTAAGCGTTTTTCAGGTAGAAGCTCTGCCATTTTTTCCAACAAAGCCTCACGGGAGCAGTTGATATAGTCTTGATAGGCCATCAGTAGAGCCCCTCCTTCTCGATGTAGTCTAGCACAGGCTGAGGTAGGAGAAAGTTAGGTTTCCGACCTTGGGCAAGGAAGTCACGCACCATGCTGGACGAGATATCCATGAGAGGCACATCCACCCAGATAACTGGATAAGAAGTCCCTGCCTTGTAGCGTGGGCGCTGAACTCCCACAAACTGAACCATATCATCCAGTTCATCAATTCGGTACCACTTAGGCAGATAGTCCACCATATCGGCACCGATGATAAAGTAATAATCCGTATCTGGATTCTTCTCTGTTAAAATCTTCATGGTGTCGTAGGTATAGGAAATGCCCTTGCGCTCCAACTCAATGGTTTCAATGGCTATGCCCTCAATCCCCTCAATCGCCAACTCAAGCATCTTGAGACGATGGTGCTCAGGGATGGTTTCCTTTTTATCTACATGAGGAGGTTGGTATTCAGGCATAAGCAGAACTTGATCTAGTCCCAACTGCTGGCGCACTTGATCCGCAACGATGAGATGGGCATTGTGAACAGGGTTAAAATTTCCCCCTAAAATCCCGACTTGTTTGCGTTTTTTCTCCTTGATTTCTGGCTCCAACTCTACCTTGGTAAAGGGAGTCAATAGTTCGATTGCCATAGGCTAGTCTCCTTTATTTCTCTGTAAAAACAGTTATTTGGAGTATCGTTTTTAGATTTCTTTGACTTTTTTAGAAATCTTGCGATTTTCTTTCTTGCTAGATTGTTTATACAAAATCAAGATGCGTCCGATTTTTTGGACTGTGTCCACACCGATTTCTTCTTCCAAAATTTCAGCTACTTCGTGGATATTTTCATCGGTGTTTTGCAAAAGAGTCACCTTAATCAATTCGCGTGCGTCAAGTGCCTGACGAACGCTGGTTTTGATTTGGTCGTTGAGTCCATTTTTTCCGATTTGGATGATGGGTTTGAGGGTGTGTGCCTGACTGTTGAGGAAGGCACGTTGTTTTGATGTTAATGACATAATTTCTTTAAAAGAGTTTCTTTTTATACTTTTCTGAAGTGGTGACGGACGTCAGCAAAATCCTTCGGACTTTCATGACTAAAATTTGAGCCTAAGGTCTCAAATTTTCCGCAGTTGGTACAATCACTTGTACCAACTGACACCACAGCGAAGAGCATTCGCTATAGGCTCGCACGAATTTAGACAACCCTTTCCTTTCTGTGTTTAAATAATTGCTTTTCGTGTGACGACGGCGACGCCTTCTGGTGCCCAGACGGCGACTTTGGCGGTGCCTGTTACGCGGATCCAACCTAGGCCTGAGATGACTAGGTCTGTCTTTTCCTTAATGTTAAATACATGCTGAACTAGTTTTGGAAAATCTTCCTTTTCCTTGCTATTTGGTGGTGTTAAAAGAGTTCCGAGGTGCTTGTCGTAAAATGCACTAGCGCCTTCTAACTTGGTACGATGCAATTTAAGTTCATTGTCAAAGAAGGCAGTGAAACCTTGCTTCTCACCTGCAATGAAGTCAAAGCGTCCAAGTCCACCTAAAAATAGGGTTTGTTCAGGATTAAGCTGATAGGTTTTAGGCTTAATTTCCTTTTTAGGGCTGACATACTTGAGGTTTTTGGCCGTCAAGTAGTGGGCCATCTGGTGGCGGTGGATAATCCCCGGCGTATCGTAGATATAAGAACCGTCGTCAAGCGGAATCTCGATCTTGTCCAAGGTTGTCCCTGGGAAGCGCGAAGTTGTAATCACGTTCTGATCACCCGTAATTTCTTGGATAATAGCATTGATTAGGGTTGATTTTCCAACGTTTGTCACGCCAACGACATAGACATCGCGGCCCTTACGGTAGTGTTCAATCTTGTCAATGACTTCCTTAATGGCATGTTTGTTTTGGGCTGAAGTTAGGACGACATCGACTGGACGAAGTCCTTCTTCGTGGGCACGCTCCATGAGCCACTGGCTAATCTTGCCTGGTTTGACAGACTTGGGCAGAATATCCTTTTTATTTCCAACCAAGAGGACATCATTACCTGATACAAAACGTGGCAAGCCTGGGATGACAGAGCCATTAAAATCAAAGATATCAATGACATTGACCACTAATGCATCACTGTCTCCCACCTCGTGTAAGAGCTTGAGGAAATCATCGTCTGTCAACTGGACATCCGTGATCTCATTATAGTGGCGGAGACGGAAACAGCGTTGGCAATAGACTTCGCCAGTCTCCAAACCTTTTTCAAGTGCTGACTGAGGAGTAAATCCAAGACCAGCCTTGTCTGTCGTCTGAATGGTTGCTCCACAACCAATACAGAGAATTTCTTCCATAGTTAAATTCCTTTTTTATATGTAATCGGGCCGTACTTTTCAGTGATTTTTCGCTTCACACGGCGCTCACGAGCTCGGTTAATCTGCGTTTTGATCGAGTCGTGTTGGACCAAGGGTTTGACTAAAATCGAGCGAATGCCCGCACGGTGGGCTGCTCGAATATCTGTCATGAGCTGGTCACCGACCATGACCACTTCGCTTTTCTCATAGTGGAATTCCTTCATGGCACGGTCAATCCCAAATGTGAATGGCTTCAAGGCCCAATAAACGTAGTCAATCCCAAATTTCTCAACTGCTCGTTGGACACGTTTTTTGGTGTTATTTGAGACCACGATGATGCGAATCCCCGCGTCCCGAAGGTCATGTAACCATTGCTTCATCTCTAGTGTCCCATCTGGTTTGTTCCAAGCGATGAGGGTATTATCCAAATCGACCAAAACAGCCTTGATTCCCTGCGCCTGCAGGCTTGGGACTGTCAGATCATAGACTGCTTCCACAGCAAAATCTGGCATATAGTTTTCAATCACCATTTTGGCTCCTTTTCTTTTATTTTCTAGTAATTTTCTTCAGCCATTGAGATAAGGCCACCCATAAAATCAAGCTAGTCATTAAGATATAAATCCAAGCATTTGGCTCTTCTGTAAATGGTAGAGGAACATTCATTCCGAAGAAACCTGTAATAACCGCAAGTACTGCTAGTAAGACGGAGATAATAGTCAAAATTGACAAACTATCATTCAAGTTATTGTTTAGGATGTTGTTGTAAGAAGCTGAGAGTTGTTGCAAGACTTGAGAAATCAAGTCTGTCATAGACACCAACTGATGAGCTTCAATCATGGCATCATCAAACTGCTCTCGTTCGACATCATTAAATCTCCGATAAAGAGCATGGCCCTGGATATGTTCCAAGAGGAGTCGATTTTGTTTTGCTGCTGCTGTCAAGTAAACCATACCAGTCTCCAAGTCAGAGAGGGCGAAGAGATTTTTTTTTGTTGTAGTTTGACGTAGCAAGGCACTAATTTCGTCCTTACTTTTATCCATCTCTTCAATGACAGGATAATAAGCGTTACTGATAATCTCTAAACCAGCAAAGAGAAACTTGTAAATAGAAAGCGACTCATGGCTATCCAGATAAGCTGACATCTGATCAATGACATAAGCATTCTTATGGTTGCTGATGGTAATCATTCGTTGTCTTTCGACGATAAAGGTCATGGGAATCGCTTCATAATATTCTTTGTCTTTTTCTAAATCAAGAACATTATAAATAAAGGTTACCGTCTCCGTTTCACGGTTATAATCCATATGAGCTCGTTCATTTCTATCCAGAGCATACTCAATGGTTTCCTTGTCCAATCCATAGATGTCAGAAAGATCTTCCATATTTTTAATCTTATCCACATCAAGGTCTATCCAGGTACAACCATTGCCCAACTGCTTTTCTAAAACCATCTTTTCTCCTTTATTAAACTCTTTCTATTGTACCACAAATTACTTAAAATAACAGGTCTAGTCTGTGCGTGAGAAATTGCTGACGACGGTGATATTCCGATTGGGAACGAAGTGCAGAACCTGATCTTCTCCTCTGAGTTGCGTTGTTCGAATGCCGACACTGACAACCTTGCCCGATACGGTAATAGGACCATTTGTCAGAACGACCTCATCTCCCACATCCAGTTGACGCTCAAAAAGGATGAAAAAGCCATTGATGACATCAGACAGAAAGCCTTGGGCTCCCATCCCAATAGCCACCCCAGCAATCCCAGCACCTGCCAGCAAACTCGAAACTGGCAAACCTAAAATCGACAAAATGCAGTAGAGTAAAAAGAAATAAAGGGTATAATTAAACATATTTTCTAACAGACGTGAGATGGTTTTCTGACGTCCGACGTCATGACGAGACATTTTTAGAGAAGGTTTAACAATTCTCTGCACCATGGTATGGAGCAATTTCTTAGCTATATAAAAGAGTAAAAATAAGAATAAAAGAGAAAGTAGCTTGGTTAAGATATTCTCGATAATCGCTGTAACATCAAGCTTATTGAGATAGGTTTGAATAAATTCTTGCATAGAAAACTCCTTTCATTTATTATACCATATTTTCATCAGTCTCATTCTCCATAAATATTCAAAAATAATTTCAAAAATAGACAGAAAATTCTTGATTTTAGTTCATATTTATACTATAATCATAAACATTACACAACAAAGGAGATTGTTATGAAAAAATTCATTCATGCTTGGAATAAGGCAAGCCTGATCAAACGTATTTTGATTGGCATGCTTGTCGGAGGAATCCTTGGACTGACATTTCCTACTGTTTCAGGAATTGGTCTACTCGGAGATCTCTTTGTTGGTGGTCTCAAAGCCATCGCACCGATTCTAGTCTTTGCCCTCGTTGCCAATGCCCTTTCCCAACATCATAAGGGACAAGATAGCAATATGAAAACTGTTATCTTCCTTTATTTAGTGGGAACCTTTGCAGCAGCACTTGTTGCTGTCCTAGCAAGTTTCATTGTCCCTGTTGAGATTACCTTGAATAGTGCCAATACAGAAATTGCACCACCAGATGGGATTGGACAGGTCCTCAGCAACCTCTTGCTCAAACTAGTTGACAATCCTGTCAATGCCCTCGTTACAGCTAACTACATTGGAATCCTGTCTTGGGCAGTTGTTTTCGGGATTGCTATGAGAGAGGCAAGTAAAAACAGTAAAGAATTGCTGAAAACCATGGCTGATGTGACTTCTAAGATTGTCGAATGGATCATTAACCTAGCTCCATTTGGAATCCTTGGCCTTGTCTTTAAAACCATTTCTGATAAGGGAATCGGAAGTCTAGCTAACTATGGAATCTTGCTTGCCCTCTTGGTGACAACCATGTTCTTTGTGGCCCTAGTAGTCAATCCATTGATTGCCTTTCTCTTTATGAAGAGAAATCCTTATCCCCTCGTTTGGAAATGTTTGCGTGTCAGCGGTGTAACAGCCTTCTTCACTCGTAGTTCTGCGGCTAACATCCCTGTCAACATGAAACTCTGCCATGACCTTGGACTCAACCCAGATACCTATTCCGTTTCTATCCCACTTGGATCTACTATCAACATGGCAGGAGCAGCTATTACTATTAACATTTTGACCCTTGCTGCCGTTAACACCCTTGGAATCCCTGTTGACTTCGCCACAGCCTTTGTCCTTAGTGTAGTTGCCGCAATCTCAGCCTGTGGTGCTTCTGGTATTGCCGGAGGGTCCCTCCTTCTTATCCCAGTTGCTTGTAGCCTTTTCGGTATTTCTAACGATATTGCCATGCAAGTTGTTGGGGTTGGATTTGTGATTGGGGTCATCCAAGACTCATGTGAAACAGCCCTCAACTCTTCTACTGACGTCCTCTTTACTGCCGTTGCCGAATACGCAGCAGCCCGTAAAAAATAACTCACAAAGACAAGCCTGCTCAGGTCTTGTCTTTTCCGCTTTCATTCTAACTTACTAGGAAATCCATATGTCTATTAGCCAACGTACGACCAAGCTCATCTTAGCTACCTGTCTTGCCTGCCTTCTTGCTTATTTTCTCAATCTCTCCTCAGCAGTTTCAGCTGGAATCATCGCCCTCTTGAGCCTATCTGATACCCGTAGAAGTACCTTAAAATTGGCCCGCAATCGCCTCTTTTCCATGCTTCTAGCTTTGGTTATCGGAGTTCTGGCTTTTCACTTGAGCGGATTTCATATCTGGAGCCTTGGCCTCTATCTAGCCCTTTATGTGCCTCTAGCCTACAAGATGGGCTGGGAAATTGGCATCACCCCAAGTAGCGTTTTGGTTAGCCATCTCTTGGTGCAAAAATCAACCTCTCCAGACCTTCTAGTCAATGAATTCCTTCTCTTTGCTATTGGTACAGGATTTGCCTTACTTGTCAATCTCTACATGCCTTCACGAGAAGAGGAAATCCAGCACTACCACACATTAGTAGAAGAAAAGTTAAAAGATATTCTCCAACGCTTTAAATATTATTTATCCAGAGGGGATGGACGCAACCGAGCACAGCTGGTGGAAGAATTGGACACCCTTTTGGAAGAAGCCCTCAAACTGGTCTATCTAGATCACTCTGACCACCTCTTTCACCAGACCGACTACCATATCCACTACTTTGAGATGAGACAACGACAAAGTCGTATCCTGCGAAATATGGCCCAGCAAATCAACACCTGTCACCTAGCTGCCAGTGAAAGCCTGATTTTGGCTCAGCTCTTTTCACAAATTGCAGGTCAACTGAGCCAGACCAATCCTGCTTCTGATTTACTAGATGAAATCGAACGCTATCTAGAAGTCTTTCGCAACCGCAGTCTGCCCAAGACCAGAGAAGAATTTGAAACCCGTGCCACGCTCCTCCAACTCCTACGTGAAGCCAAAACCTTCATCCAAGTAAAAGTTGATTTTTACCAAAAATATGGACAGTAATACTCTTCGAAAATCTCTTCAAACTACGTCAGCTTCCATCTGCAACCTCAAAACTGTGTTTTGAGCAGCCTGCGGCTAGCTTCCTAGTTTGCTCTTTGAGTTTCATTGAGTATAAAAAAGAAAACTTCAGACCAATCACAAAAGGTGAATATCTGAAGTTTTCTTTTATTTGTAAGTTATTACCATAAAGGTTAACAGTAAAACGAATAAAGCCAAACTCACCAATAAAGTAAGAACCTTTACCAGGGTGTTGCTCTGCCAGTAACTCGGTTTACCAATATTACTAGTGGCATCCATGGAAAAGAGTTGATTTTGACGGGGTTGTATGGTTACCAATACAATCAAAGCAAGAGATAGAATAATAGCTAAAACAATCAGTATATCAATCATAGGCCTACCTCAAAATTCCCAACAAAGTAAAGAGTAAACCAATCAGAATCATTAAACCCAAGAGAAGTGAAAAAGTTTTACTAATCTTTTCCCCTCGGGTTTCTTTTTCCTTCTTGATAGGTTTTTGTTTCAACTCTTCCATGCGACCTTCAACGTCTTTGTAAAATAAATCTTCGTCTGACATATTAGCCTCCTAAAACAGTTTGCATGGTTTCCCGATATCGCACCAAGTCAACATAATTTGCATGTTGTACTTGTTTGCCAAGTGCCTGACGCATTTGCTCAACATCTGAAAGAGCCAGTTTAATGGTCTCAACCAAAGCAGAAGCTTCACTACTTTCAAATAGATGATCAGGAGCGATATAGAGTCTATTGTGTACCGTTTGGTTAAATCCAAGAATCAAGAGATTATGTTCAAAGGCCTGACGCACCGCCTGCAACAACTCATTGCTGTGGTTTATATCCAAGTAAATATCCGACAGTTGATACAGCTCCTGAATCTTCTGTGGACTAGCGTTCTGATAAAGGACCACATTAGGATAGCGAAGCATGTCTAAGAGCTTAGAAGACATCTCTGTCACCGCTGCGATACGGAAGGTAACATCAGGCAAGGCTTCTACGATTGCTTCTACTTGCTCAATCTGATCTGAATTAGTCAAGATTAAGGTATCTCGTCTTAGGAAATTATCACGTTTGAACTGATAATGGTAACCCAAGTGCACAAACTGATCATGGTATTTCTCGTCAGTCAACTCTAAAGCACGTTCATAAGTCGCCTTATTGGGAATGATGATTTTCTTAGTACGCACATCATCACTTTCCAAAATCAACTGCATATTGCCTGGAATGGTATCATAGAGAGGTTCCTGCCAAACCAAAACATCTGAGCCAGACTTATCTGGATGATGGAAGGAAACCAAGAAAGGAGTCGCTAAGGTATTAAAGATAAGCTGATGACTATCCAATCCTAAATCTTGCAAAAAGAAGATTATAAATTCAACCTTATTTGCAAAGTAACGCATGGACTGACCAGGCAAAGTCAATAAGATATCACCCGTCACATGGTTTTCAAGTAAAACTTGTTGACTATTGACATCTTGGTAAACTGTCATAATCGGCTCACTATCTGCGCTATAGGTCGTTGTAGCAAAGCAAGCACCAAAGCGATTATAATGATCAACCTGACGTACTCGACCTTCTAGATCTTTCCAGTCTACTTGCTTAACCAAACGAGCCTGCAAACCATCAGCATAATGAATGACGGCTCTCTCCTGTGTCATATCTTCAATACGAGCAGACTGATTATTTCCTGAAATTTCCCAAAAAGCTGGAACAGGAACTTGGTTAAAATAAAGAGGTTTTCCCTTTTCATATCCTAGATAATAAGTAAAAGGAGAGACCAGACCATCAGGAAGAAAACCATCTGCATCGATGACTACTCCAAGTTGAGAAAGACCAGTAGCGACTAAACTTTCATGTAAATCTCGACTTTCCTGACTATAACGATCATAAAGTTCAATCATGGAGCACCTCCTCTACTGTTTTCTTCCACTTTTCTAAAATTTCTTCGGTTAAGAAGCCTTCTGCAATTTGGTAAGAATGGGCACGCATGGCTTCCAAACGATTTTCTTGATACAGTTGGCAAATCTTAGCTGCATAAGCTTGCTTGATTTGATCTTCTACATGGTCAGATGAACTTGGAATCAAATAACCATTTTGCCCATCCTCTATAAAAGTCTGATTACCATAAGGCACATCAAAACCAATTAGAGGAAGGCCTGAACCAATAGCTTCCATCAAGGTCAAACCAAAGCCTTCGCTGGTTGAAGCAGTCAAGTAGACCTCATACTGACTATAAATCTGCGAAAGTTCAGCATGTCCTTTGAGTTGGATATAGTCCTCTGCCTGATGAGTTGCAATAATTTCTCTGAGCAGAGAATCTTCTCCGCCACTACCATAAATATCAAAAGTTAATTCAGGAATTTCCTTACGAGCCTCAATGACTGCCTTGACCAACCAGTCAATGTGTTTTTCTTTAGCAAGACGTGAAGCCGTAATCAATGAAAAGGACTTACGTCCCTGACTTGACTCAGTTAATGCATCAATACTTCCTACAGGAATGGTAACAATCTTTGGTTGGTACTGGGTGTATTTGGCAAATTGCTCTTGTAGAACTTCTCTCTGTCTATCAGTGGATACGATAAAGAAATCAACCTTATCTGCATTGGTAAACTGGTAGTCGTAATAGTTGTTCCAAAGGATATAGTCCTCGTTTGTAGCATTTTCACTATAATGCTCCGCATGAACAACTACCGCTAAATGCGCTGCTTGCGCTTCCTCAAAAACAATCTGTCCAATGCCTGTCTCCCTATCAAGAATGACCAAATCAGACTTGTTCAAATTCAAAGATTTCATAAAAGCACGCATAAAGGCTTGCTTCCCATAGAAAATCTTATCCTTGAAACGGTAAACTTCTTCCTTTCCTTGATTCATCAAGATATCATAGGCTGGAGTCCCGTCTTCATTATAGAAAGTTCTTTGGTATAGGACTGCAACATTGTCCTTGGGAGCAAAATACTCGCTACAATAACGCGTATAAGAAAAGTAATCCTTGCGAATCAGTTTTCCTTTAAAAACATACTCGGCATGTTGAACCAAGTCCTTGTCCTCATCAACCAAATAACAGGTAACAAACTTATCTTGGTCAGAAAAGAAGACACGTAAAACCTTGCCATTTTTTTCTCTGTGACTCTCTTCACCACCAAAGTAAGCCAAGACATCATCCACTATCACGCTAGTCGGTGCAATCTTTATGTCTGTGAAATGATTATAAAGCCAGATCACTTGATCATCATCAAAACCAATATTGGCTGTTAAGTGCTCAATATTATCGGCTAAAATCATATCTGTAAAGATAAACTTAGAGGAGAGATTTAGTTTGCGAAAAACACCAGCACGATAGGCTTGGGCATATTCAACACCACTGCTGGCCCAGCCGATTCCTAAATTTATATTGTAAATTGTCATATTGTCCCCTTTTTATGGAAAATAAGCCATAATTTCCCCATCAGGTGAAATGTCTACTCGACTCAATAAAAGATTTCGAACCATATCCTTCTTGACTTGCCTTTTCATCTCTTCAAATCCATGATAGGCTTCTTGGTAATACTCGACAATAGGATTCTTTTGAGCAGCTGACTGCCCACCAATCGCTAGACTCAGTTGTTGAAGGTAGTCCACCTGTTCTACCCAGTTATCATCTATGGCCTTTAACAAGGCTAAACGCTGAAAATCTGAAAAGAAGTCATGAGTTTCAAGAAGCGTTCGTTTCTCTTGTAGACTTTTTTGGATGGTTGTCTCCAGAACTAGCTTGATTGCATCCGTATCCGTCATATCTAACTCTTGCGGAACTGCATGGTAAAGAAAACTGATATTTTTAACGATAAAATGATAGAGTTCTTCTCTACTTTCAAAGGGTTCTTCTGCCAAGCTTTTTCTTACGAACTCATCCAGAACATCCACAACAAAACCATCTAGATCCTCGGTCCCATCAATCAAACGGTTTCTTTGACTATAGACCATCTCTCTTTGGATATTCATACTCTCAGCATACTCTAAGGTTTGCCTTCTTGATGATCTAGCAGCGCTATCACTTGCCTTCTGCGCTTTTTCTACTAATTTTCGATAGCGTCTTCCTTCTAAAAGTTCAGGACTTATCTGTTTATTTACTGTATAGTCCTTATACATCTTATGGACCCAAGAAGGACCAAACTTCTTGATCACATCATCTTCCAGTGAGACAAAAAATTTCGACAGCCCAGGGTCTCCCTGTCGCCCAGAACGCCCTCTAATCTGTAAGTCAATGCGTTTACTATCCATCCGTTCTGTTCCAATGACAACTAGACCACCCAGTTCAGCAACTCCTGGACCAAGCTTAATATCAGTCCCACGACCAGCCATAGAAGTCGCAACTGTCACAGCTCCCATACGACCTGACTCTGCAATCATCTGGGCTTCACGCGCTGCATTATGGGCATTTAAAACGTTATGAGCAATTCCTTCTCGTAATAATAGAGAGGAGTAGAGTTCCGACATTTCTACGGATCCAACAAAAATCAATAAAGGATTACCTTTTTCATGATAATATTTAATCTCAGCAAGCGATGCATACACTTTCTCAGGTAGGGTAACATAGAGATTGTCTGGATAATCAATTCGCTGATTCGGACGATTTGTAGGAATTCGAATGACTGACATCCCGTAAGTTTCTAAAAACTCTTTCTCTGCAACTTTTCCTGTCCCAGTCATTCCAGAGATTTTTTTAAACTTTTTAAATAAGCTCTGGTAGGTAATGGAGGCCATCGCCCGTGTTTCTTCAGACAAGGGAACATGCTCCTTTGCCTCAATGGCTTGGTGTAAACCACCCTGTAATTTAGTCATTTCTAATAAACGACCTGTACTTTGATCTATCAATACGAGTTCTTCCTCTTTCTCACCCTTACGGATGATATAGTCTTTATCCCGTTTAAATAAGGTATGAGCTCGTAGAGCAAAGGTCAAGTGTCTTGCTAGTACACTATGCTCTTTTGAATAGAGGTTATCAATACCTAAAAAGCTCTCCGCTGTTTTAGCACCCTTAGTAGTAAGCCAGACTTCTTTTTTTTCTTCTTTGAAGATATAGTCCTGACCCTCAACTAGAGTTGTCATCAAGGTGTCAATAATTCCATAAAAATTGGACTGTACCCTGGGTGAACCTGAAATGACCAAGGGAGTTTGAGCACTATCCAGTAAAACAGAGTCCACTTCATCTACGATAACAAAGTTAAATTCCGGCATGTACTTTTTATCGTCACTAGAGGCTAGATTATCAATCAAGTAGTCAAAACCAAGACCACTGTTTGTCGTATAAACAATATCAGCACTATAAATTTCCCGCTTATCTTCAGGAGTTAACTCTTCATCCTCGTCTTCAGAAAAAGGAATACGAATGGTCAAACCTAGGAACTCATAGACCTGTCCCATCTCCTCTGCATCACGCTTGGCAAGATAGTCATTTGTAGTCACTAGCATAACACCTTGCCCTGATAAAGCATTGAGATAGACTGGCATCGTAGCGGTCAGAGTTTTCCCCTCGCCCGTATTCATCTCCGCAACATTCCCTTGGTGGATGACAATTCCCCCCATGACCTGTACATCGTAGGGAAACATTCCTAAGATTCGTTTATCAGCCTCTCTGACAACTGCAAAAGCTTCTACCAGAAGATCATCTAAACTTTCTCCAGCAGCCAATCTCTCTTTAAATTCTTGAGTTTTTCCTGCTAATTCATCATCTGTTAGCGAGGCCATCTCATCTTTTTTTAGATTGATTTGATGCAAGATTTTTTTCACCTTGCTCAACTGTCTATTATTTTTCCACATCTTGTTCAGAATAGTCCTCTTCTATTGAAAATGAATGAAAGTCAACTGATTGAAAGCCTGCGCTCAACAGTTGTACTTTGTAATGATAGGCGTCTTCAGGATAAGTAAAGGTGAAATCAAAGTTTTTTTCTATTACTTGACCAACCTGCCTATCATAACGATCCATAAAAATGAGTCTAAAATATAAACCATTTTGAGGTTGAACAGTCATCTGACTCGTCAAACGATAAGAATGCCCCTTTTTTAAAAGAGGTAATGTTGGGGTTAAGCGGTTCCCTTGAAAGTTAAAACTTGAGGTCCACTCATGAATCATCGTACCAGAATTCACCATAGTATTCTCCAGATAAACATGGTCTCTTGAATGATAGAGGACAATAGAACCATACAAAAATGTATTTTGCCTACCATCCCCTGAACTTCCTCCTTTAAACTCTCCCCAGTATATTTCTTTATTCCATTTGAACATCATTAAAACTTTCTCCCAAAATCCTGCTCTAAAATCATCTTATAAAAATTCTTGAACCACGCAGTACTGGTACTACTATCATCATTGTGGCGTCCTGAAGTTCCTTTTGACATAATACGGGCACCCGTATGATAAAGGGACTCTACTAAGTCATCATAGGCACATGGATCATAGTCCTCGTCTTTCATATAAGAGAGTCCAAAGATTGTTTGACTAAAATCTGCCTGTTTAAAAGGAGTCCAAAAACGATCATCCAAGGATCTCATAGCATCTATACTAGCATCCCCTCTAGAATGATGGCGTAAGATATCAAAGGCGGTTGGGAAAAGTCCAGGTGCCTCAAGTCTGCCTCTCTCTGCTATCAAGCCCAAATTGGTCAAGGGTTTTGAAACAATCACAGCTTTAGGTTCAAAGAAAGAGCTGTAATACATAGCACCATAGGTCCCCATGGACATACCCGAAAGGATCAATTCCTTATTGGAAAATCCTAATAAATCCAGATGTTCTTGAATGACATTTCGAACACCATTCTCAAGGCTTTCATCCCCCAAGTAGAAGGCTCCTCCATCTATCCGAGGATCTTGAAAAAGAATGAAAGGCGTACCAAGAGATCTCATCATTCCAAACCCCTCAAATCCTTCGGCACGACGATAACCAGAAAAGTAGATATTCAACGGAGGCTTAAAGTCTCCTGGATAGAAAAAGTAATTGATTTCCTCACGCTTTTCATTATGAATGATTCCCCCACCAAGAACATATTTACCAAATTGGTAGCGCGTCAAACGCTGGTGAAGAGCTCCTATTTTCAGACATCCTGCTCCTCGGGCTTCTAAAGAGATACTGATGAATGAAGAAAAGTCATCATCCAGTACAAGGGCAGACTCCATATCTTCAACTGTGAAAACTCGTTCTTTAACAAAGTTAGCAGTGGAGCCATCTTGGATATTTCGAACAATCAGACGAATATCACAAGTCCATTCTTTCTCATATTCGAGCCAAAGTTCGACTGGGTTAAATTCGCTAGCTCGGATATTATACTTCCAACTAATTAAGGGGCGAAAGTCTTGACCATACTTCCCTAGGAGTTCTAGATTTTCATAACCGTTATATCGAACCCTTCCCGTAAAAGCAGGATTGACAATCATATCAATTGGAACTAACTTATCTCCATACTGCCCTCTAAACAGGGCCTTAGATAAGAGTCGTAAAAGTTCTGATGGGTTTGAAAAATCTGTTGCTTGAGCACAGATTTTTTTCAAAAAATCTTGAACATCTTTTGATTGAGGCTCAGCTGTATCAGGGTAGAAAATCGTATAAGGAGTGATCTTTCTCATCAACGGAATCAAATCCGATAAATGCTCAGGATTTTCAATCAAAACAGCTGAAAAAGTTCTTAGGCCTTCCATTTTCATGACCTTCTTTATGGCAGTCGTTGATTTTGGCCAAAAGAAGTGCCACTCCATATTTTCAGGAAGCTCATAGATATGGCTCCAGTTTCTGCTACCTATCTGCAAAATCTGTAATTTATTGCTCACTTTTTGCCTCCTCTAACCATTTTTCCCACTTGTCTACAAATTGATCACCCGTATTTTGTCGAATCTTATCAATTGAGTAAATTAAGGCTTGATTCCAATGTTTCAGGGTATCTAAAAAGTAGTGCCCAGCTTTACTAAACTCTGATAAATCCGATAGAATATACCCATTTTGTAAGTGAGTCACATATTCTGATTCTTGTAGATTGATTTGAGGAATTCCTGCACTAATCCCTGCAATCTGTGTGTAAATATTAGCGACTGGATTCAAATCAACAATTAAACGAGTATACTCTAGCTCACGAATTAAGCCCATCTCATCATTTAGATTGATAATCTTAAAGCGGTAATCATCCTTGGTATTTTCTTCTAATGTATTTTCTGCATCAGATACCACAGAATCCTTTAACAAATCTCTTGGGTTAAGACGTTCAAGAATGAGCGAATCGAGTTGCTCCTGTAAAGCTTCAATTTGATAACCTTCTGCATTGAATACTGAAAAAACAACCTCTGTCAAGGGATTTTTCGAAACGAAATGCATGATTTCATACAAAATTTCTGGATCTTGTTGCATCTGTATATCTAATTGGACATAAATTTTTGATTCCTTTAATCGTTGGCTAACCCCTAATTTTAAGCGCGTATCAAATGACGGTAAATGATGCATTTTAGAAGTAAATTGGGGATAGACCTCTTGTAATTGCTCAAGAAAATCTTTCCGATCACTAATCAACAATCTAGATTGTTCTACTACTTGGCGATGAGTTTGTAAATCATCTGCTTGATTTCTTTCAATAAAGAAACTTATAATTTTAGGAGCTTCTTTTGGTAATTTTTCTAACAATTGATCTTGAAACTTGGTATTAGCTGCCAAAACAAATGAATCTCCAACTTGATAGTCTTGATTTAAAAATTTTGTTAAGAATTCCCAAATGACTTCATCTATACTGTCATAAACTAATTTTCCAAAACGATAGCCTACTGCTGGGTTTACCTTCACAATTGGCTCTTCTCCCTGCAAATTTTCCCTCAGTTGCCACTGGCCTTTTGCATTATAATAATAACGAGTAACTGGTTTTTGATCCTCATACTCTATAAGACTAGATAAAAAGCCTCGATCATCAAAATAGCAAATAAAATCAACTTGGTCATCCTTAAAGTAAGTGATGTAGCTGATAAAGCCTTCTGAACCATATTCAATTTCAGCATAGAGTTCCCCTTGTTGCTTAACTACAACTACAAAAGGAGTATAGATAAAGTCACAGTCTTCATCCCATGCTAAATCCTTTAATTGTAAAGGATGCATCTCCTCAGCTTCAATATTTTGAATAGCGTCAAAAACAGAAAAAACTTCCGACTCCAATAGATCTTGTCTGTGTAACAAATAGCGTAGATGAGGATGATAAGTCAACCATAGCATCTTAGATTCTAATTCTTGGCGTTTAAAGATACGAATTTGGTGTAAGATATCATCAAATTCTAAGCGATAAGGAGTTCTATACCAAGGCACAATACTAGCTTGCCAAGATGGATTGTTACGCTCCAAAAAAGGAATGAAATAATACATAGTTTCTCCTCACATTTATGAATCAATTTCTAAGAGTGGTCTATAATTCTCATTTAAGGTCAAAGCATCAATTTCTTCCTTGATATTAAACACCATTCCATTAAAAATCAAAAATAAACCTGGAAGCATCGTTAGTTGCATATAGCGTGGATCATATAATACAATCAACATTGGTAATCCTGCCATAAGAACAGTATAGGTCGAACCAATTACTGCAAAACGTAAGATCAGCCAATTGATATAACGACTTGTTTCTTCTCCTGGATATATATTATAGATATACTCCCCAGATTTTTTCATCTTCTCAGCGATTTCTTCTCCATTCATATTAACAAAAGAGAAAGCAAGTCCCAATATAAATAAAACAACAATATAAGTGAAGACCCAAATTGGCTGACCAATTGCAAAGCGGCTAATCCACTCTCCAATCCACGATTCTTTCGGTAAAACCATCTGAAGAAGCAACAAGCTATATTGTGGGATGGATACCAAGGACATGGCATACATAAAGGGCATTCCTCCAGCTGGGTTTAGCAAAATATCCAAATAAGAATAACGCTTAAAACGATTGTGGATCATAATCTTATTTACCAAAATTCTATAACGTGCTCGCTGAACTCTGACTACAATTGCTAAAAATACGATGGAAAGTATTAGAAGAGCCATAATCAATACAGGACTAACCTGTAATTCTTTTATACTATTTAGGATGTTTTGTGGCATACTAATAACCATGCTGGACATTAAGATAACTATAGAACCCCCTACCCCAAACAAAGAATTCAGATCCGATAACCAAACCAAGAAAAAGGTACCCGCGATCAAGAGTAGAACATTCATTGTCAATACCAGTCCATAATTAACCCCTGACTGAATAGGGAGATTAAGAGTAATGGCTAATGCTTGGATTAAAGCAATAACAAACGTTAGAATCATTTTCCCACGATCTTGAATTTCAATTGGTAAATTTTGAAAACCTAGTTTCTTAGACATACTAAACATCTGCCATAAAATCATCGCCGACATCCATGGAGATAGTCCAACTGAAAATAAGGAAAGACTCCGAAGGTTGCCACCTGTCATAGCAGTAGAAAATGCTAAGAAAGCAGCAGTTCCACCCAAAAAACTCGTGTCATTAACGTTTACAAAGGGAAGGGTCAATCTACTTCCTAGAACATAAATGAACAAGAAAGAAATCGTCCACAGGACCCGTTTCACGACAACTGATGTCAATTTTATCTTCAATTTTTTCTCCTACTTATTCGATTGATGGGATATTTTGATAAACATAGCTGAATCTATAAATTAATCCTTTGCCAATAATGGCATTCCCTCATCCTAATGGATGAGGGCGATCCATAACTATCATGTTCTAGATATCCAAAACCTGCATCACTGCATCAATCAATAATTTTTTTGTAAAGTAGCCTTGTTTCAAGGCATAACTAACTTTGTATACATTTTCAACCATCTGTTGATAAGTTTCTGCTGTAGTTTCTTCTACAAGACGACTGGCTTCTTCCAAACTATCTACTACATAACCTAAGCCTTTTTCCTTTATGAAACTGGCATTTGAGAGATAGGATGGTACTACTACTGGAATTCCTGCTGCAAGATAAGTGCTGACTTTATGAGAGATATTCAATCGATAATAGTCTGCCTCATCAGCTGGATTTTCACTTGTTCCCCATACTAAGCCAAAGCCCCCCTCTGACAAAGCAAAAAGCAACTCTGGATCTGTTTTCCAGCCTTTAAAAGAAACACTTGGATTATGATTTTCCTGATTAGACTCGGAAAAAATATCGAGAGGTGTTGTATGAGTCCAGTTGGATATGTGTTCAAAGCGCTCCACACTACCTGCAAAAGATAGTTTTTTCTGAAAAACTGGTTGTCTCAAAGGATATTCATGAACATGATCCCACATACCTTGAATAATAATTTTTTGAACCGTTAATCCTTCCTGAATCAGACGTTCCTTCATTTTTTCTGATGGAACAATTACTAGATCCGATTGGTTGTACATCTCAATGTACTCAGGCATCAAATAATAATTTGATGGAAACATAAGCGGTGGTACGTCATGGATAAAGGTAATGATTTTCGTGTTTAAAATCTTACATTTCCTGATAAAGGCCTGGTCATACTCCCTACCATTCCATGTAGGAGATTGATAAACAACGATATCCCCATAACCCAGCTTAGCTAAAACACCATCTAAACGACTATTCAACTCACCTTGACTATCACTATAGATGTTGTAAAAGTAAAAGCCAAGCTCGTGAAAGTCTAATTTTCTTGCAATTTTAACGGTTTCATTCTGGGCGATTAAGGCTGTACTTTGACCAGACATACCGTAAATATTTGTAATATTTATCTTCATTTTAAATCTCTAATTTAGTATTTTTAAAAACAAATCACTCATAGACAATCTTTAGTTTGAAGTTCCTTCAAAAAGTCAATCATATCCTGAGGTTTCTCATGTGGAAAAATGTGATCTACATGATAAGGATTAACCACATTGTCAAATGTTAAAATTGTCTTCTGAGCTCCTTGTACCCAGTCTAACACATCTGGAAATTTCCCCTCATGATTGATATCCAAATAAACATCACATTCCTCAATCAATTTCCGACACATCCATTTCATGACATTTGGATGCAATTTCACATTCTCGTAACTGGCTAGACTTTTGAGAGTATCTCCCATAGCTGTAAAAGTCACAATATGAATATTATAATCAGACAAATGATTAATTATGTAATCAATTTGTTCTAATTGCTGACTACCTGTAATGATCAATGCTTGATATTTAGATTTTTTTACAACAAGTTCTTCTTGATTATTAATTTGAGCCCACTCTAGCTGATTATATTTCCACCAAACTTCACGTAGACGACCTACAGAATAAGTATTCCAAGGTTTATCAGCAGACAAATAATGAATAATCGCTGGTAATGGAGTCAGTGGCAATTCAAAAATAAAATATTGTCCTCTATTATCAGCCACCTGATCATATCCAATCTGAAAATTATAGGTATCATCTAATAATACATAATTTTCTCCCATCACTATATTGAGAACTGTTTGATCAGCTTCAGGTAAGTGTCCATGTTCTCTTTCAGTAATTTCAATCAGTTCCTGCTGGATTGTATTTTCCTTCCAATAAGCATTATTGATCAATAATACTCCAGCATTAAATCTATCTTCTAAACCATATATGACTTTTGCAGCAGCTAGAGGTCTATTGGTTAAATCAATAGAAAATAAATCTGTCAAATCACGTGTAACTACTAAGTCACAATCTAAATATAAAACAATATCTTCTGAAACAAAACTCGGAATAAAATAACGAGCAAAGGTCATAAAGTTTATGTGCTGCCCAACAGGTGGTAGACTCCAATTTCGCATATTACCTTCAAACAACTTGATATCAACTATCTCACTATTTCGATATGCCATTTTTTCCCTGATGAAGACAAACCATTCTTGGGGAATATCCTGATTAAAAATATAAATCTTGACATCACTATTGTGATAGCAAATAGATTTTAAGGTAGTTTCGATTTGACGAATATAACCGTAATCTCCAGCTAACACAAATACTTTTTTATTCATTCACTACTCCTTGACTATAGCTTCACGATGATAGATGCATCATAAGCCGCATCGGCAACTAGCTGAATTTCTTGATCAAAATTATGCTCTGCGGTATGCTTGTGTGAGAATTTCACTTTTGAAGTTGCTCCCATCTTAAACCACTCATATTCGGAATCAATATGACCTAAATCAATCGCTTGTATGCCTTTTTGGCTTAAGTGATACGCTAAAACCTTGGCTGTAGGTCCAAGCATCAAGAATACTAATTTACCAGCCGCATGCTTTTCAATCGCTTCTTGAATAGCCTGAACTTTACTGTAGGCATTTCTAGAAGGGCAAATGATACGCTCAACTGACTGAGCATTGTCAAAAAGATCGTTGCCAACTCCTGAACGTGAGTTTTCACCTTCGACGATCAAGATGTTTTGTTTATCCCAAAGTTTCTTTAATTTTTCAAAGTGGGATACTGAAGCAGACTTATCTTTGAGGTCCATATAAGGACGAGATATAAAAGTTGAACCGTAGAAACTTGCTGTACAAAATCTATGATAGGCTTCTTTATAATTCTCTAAATGCTTTTGCCAAAAGTTAACAGCTTCAAGATTATAGCGTTCCAGGCCTTCAAAAACATCTGAGAGACAAACCAGCAATTCTGGAGAGCTTTCTAGTTGGATCATACTTCTAAGCTGTTCTGCCAATGTCTCATCATAGTCTTGATAAGGAATCCCATGGCCCATCATAATATCCATTTCACCATCCCCATAGCGAATAACAGAAGAATGGTGCTCCAGTATATAATCAAGACTCTGCTGGATATCTAGTACCTTTGGGTAGGATTGCAGCTTTTTTACAGGCAACTCTCCATTTTGACAGTAGGCTTCAATAGCTCGAACCATCTCTTCAGGACGCCCTTGGTCATAGAGGAACTGACCTTGTTCACCATGGGCTACACTTTCAAAAGCAAATACTGGTTTTCCAGCTTGTCGGAAACGCCCAATGATCCCATCAACTTCGGATTCAGCATTGATATCCAGTAAGAAGTCACAACCTTCAACCAAGCTATCAATCAAAGGTGGTTGTCCTGCAATATCTGATAAGACAGAGACATTTGGGTAGGCCAGTAAAGCTGTAATACTATCCGCCACCATAACGGGAGCTGCTACATAAAACTTGACATCTGGTAAATTTTCAATCAAGTAGCCCATATTTCTCAAGTCACTTGAGAAGGTATAGACTAGGGCTGAATGTTGAACCCCTGTGTACTGACTCACCTGATCTTTTGTCAGCCAAGGCGTTACCTGATTCATGTCTGACCAATCTTGAGCATTATAATACCACCAAACATCTCGATAGATGGAGCGTTCATACAATCCCCATGGTTTTCTCTCTGTCAAATAATGAATAATCGGTGGATAAGTCCCAGGTTCTGGTCGATAATCTGAAAAATGAGTGTGCAAGGTAATACAGTTATATCTAAAGTCCAAAGCTAACCAACGATCTTTAAATAAGATATTCAAGATACTTTGATCATCTTGGGCAACCTTGTCATGTAACTCATTGGTCATTTCAATCAGTTGTTTACGAACTTCTTCTTGTTTCCAAAGGCGATTATTGATGAGCAAGACACCTGCGTTAAAGCCATGCTCATTAAAATATACTTGAGCCCCCAGATCCTTGACTGCTGCCAATGGATAGTCTCCCAGTTCGACATCAAATAGAGGACTTAAGTCTCTTGTGACAACCAAGTCACAATCTAGATATAAGACCTTATCTTCCTCAACAAAATCTGAGATAAAATAACGCAAAAATGTTGCATAGTGAATATTGGTCTTGTATTGGCTGATATGAGAACTATTGACACGGGCATTGACGATTTCGCAGTCTAACTTGGTCAACTTACGATTGAGATTATAAAACCATTCTGTCGGAAAATCGCTGTTAATCAGATAAAAACGAAGTCCTCGATTATGACAGCAGATGGATTTGATTGTCGTTAATACCTTATCTGCATATTGGTAGTTGGCTCCGAGTACAATTGCCTTCATGTCCATTTTATCTTTCTTTAACTCTTTAATTGCTTCTATCATTGACTGTGGAGACTGAGACGAAACTACTGTTTTTTCCAATTGGTTTTTGTTGGTCGCATCAAAAGTCAATACTGGCCTACCTGCGCTGGTATAGCGATTGACAATGAATTCCATCGGACTCCCTTTATGAATATCCAGATAAGCATCTGACTTCTCAATCATTTCATCAATCACTGCCCCAACCATGCTAGGATAGAGATGCACATTTGGATATTTGTCCAAAGCCATTAGAATTGGACCCATATCTGTATAGGCTCCGATATGGAACCCAACATCAGGCAGAGCTTGGGCTAGTTCATCAATATACAGAAAATCCTGCGAATCTGTGAATGTAAATAGATTGACATTATGAAGGTCATAAACTCTCTTGATGGTAAAACGTCCTGCATAATGGTCAGCAATCTGTTCATAACTAACATCCCGGAAAGCCCACCATAAGTCTCGATAACGATAGCCCATCAGAGTGGACCATGGTTTTCGATAGGTCGTATAATGGATGATCAAAGGTTCTTTATCTAATTCAAAATGTGAATCCCAATGGCTATAGAATGCAATGACATCATGACCAACTTGAAGATTAAAATGCTTATCTAACTCTAGCCAATGATTTTCAAACATCAAATTTAATATAGTCTGATCACCATTAAATCTATCATTGGCTGCAAAATCAGGTGAAGATACGTAATCAATTGTCTTATTTATTAATTTCGTAGTAATATCATATTGTTTCCATTTAGAATTATCAATTAATAACATTCCTGCATTGAAGCCAACACCATCTACATCTCGAACAGCAGCAAGATACTTATCACCCAATTCAATATCAAAGAGTAAATCAAGACTACCATTAATAATCAAATCACTATCCAGATAGAGTACTCTCTCCTCTTCAATATAATGAGGAATGAAATAGCGAGCATACGTAATCGCTGAAATATGTTCCTGGGTTTTCCACTCAGAATCAATCTCTTCATCTATACGAATGTCTTCTACAACACTTCCCAATTTCTCCACTTGTACCTTGAGATTATTGAACCAGTCACTAGGAATATTTTGATGGAGAATATAAATTTTAACATTTTGATTGTAATATAGAATAGATTTTATTGTTGTAAGTATCGGGATAAGGTAATTCTTATCTCCCGCCAGAACAACTGCCTTTCTTTCTTCCAAAATATCAAACCCCATTATCTAATCTCCATTTTCATCATTCGCTAGTTGATGACGAATGCTATTAATCATACTCTCTTTATCCTCTAAACTAAAAACTCGGACGTTTTTATCTCTTCTATGGACAACTGTTTCAAAAGAAAATACCGGTTTTCCTATCTCTAAAGCACGACCTACAATATTATCAACCTCTCCCCAATGATTGATATCTAAGTAAATATCTGCTCTATTTAATAAATCTTCGAGAATATCATCATGATGCACATTAGTATAAATATTCACGTTCTCGTAATGATTAAAGCTTTCTAGATAGTCTGAGACATTTGTTTTAGCAGCTATATGAAATGCAACTTCAGGAAGTTCTTGTACAAGATAGTCTAAATGTTCTAAAGTATCTGATGCTGTTAAAGTAAAGGCGTGAAACTGATGCTGTTGTCTAGGAGTGATTTTTAAATCCTCTTGAGCAGTGACAACAGAATTAGCTGGGATATCTTTATAAATTAAAGCATTTGCCCCAATGATAACATTATCTCCAATGGTAACACCTTTTAAAATAACAACGTTAGTTCCAATCCAACAATTTTTCCCTATAGTTATCTTATCAGCTTTAAACTGAATTTTTTCAATATGGTAATTAGAGTATTTATGGTTGTGGTCAAAAATTCTCACACCATCACCAAACATAGTATCCTTACCAATTTCAATCTCTTTGCCACAACGAATCGTACAATGATCGTTAAAGAAAACTCTATTTCCTAGTGTCAGCTTAGCATTATTAGACACTTCTAGACTTACAAATGAGCGAAATGTAACATCTGTTCCTAGTTCAATGCTACTAGTAGGAGAAATCTCTAAATGATGAAAATCTCCTAATAACTTTACAGAATCTTTAAAATCCATGTTTATCTTCCACTTCTCTTATTTTATTAATCATTTCTTGAACTTGTTCTACTTTATAGATTATCTGTCCAACTTCAGAATATTTTGTATTTTCAAAGGCAAGAATAGGCTTCCCTAATTTTGCAAACTGCTCCATTATTTCTTCATTTTTTTCTCCATGATTAATATCTAAAAGAATTTGACTTATCTCAATTAATTCTTGCTCAATCTCTGATAAATCATTAAATTCAGACAAAATAGTCACATTGGGATTGACAATCCTTTTTGTCAATTGATCACTAACTTTGACTCTAGCAACAATTATAAATTGAATTTCCGGTAAAGCTTGAACTAGAGATTCTAATTGCTCAATACGATCCGAAAAAGTATAAATTAAACAAGTAAAAGGTAGTTTTTGAGGATAGATATGAGCCTTTTTAAGCGAATGTAAATGGTAGTTTTGGCCTAATTCTGTCCATTCAAGATTATGATAATACCACCAAACATTGCGATAAGCTTGAATCCCTAGATCATTCCACGGTTTTCTATGCGAAAGATAATGAATAATACCTGGATAGTCTTGAGACTTTGGTAGTTTATAATCTGTAAATTGCTTATGAATCACAATATAATTATTATCAAAATCCAACTCTAGCCACTTATTTTCAAAAAGTTTATTCAAAACAAGTTGGTCCACCTGATCCGCCTTGTCATGCTGTTCATCAGTTAAATTAATTAATCGTTGAGTCATACTTTCTTGTTTCCAAACAAGATTGTTGATTAGTAATACACCTACATTAAATATTTCTTGATCATAGTACACTTTTCTGCCATAATCACGCACCGCAGCTAATGGATAACCTTGTAAGTCAGTCGCAAATAAATCATCTAGATTTTTCGTAACAACCAAGTCACAGTCCAAATAAAGTGCCTTATCTTCTTTTACAAAATCAGGTATAAAATAATACAGAGAGGCTACATAACTAATATCTGTTTTAAAACGTGATATTTGATCAGATGTTACTCGACAATTGATAATTTCCGAATCAAAGTCCCTTAATCGACCATTCAATTGTATGAACCACTCTTTTGGAAAATCCCTATTGATAATATAAAAACGAACTGAACGATTATGGTAGCAAATAGATTTTATGGTTGTAACAACCTGATCGAGATTCGAAAAATCAGCTGCCAGTACGACGGCTTTTTTGTCTTCTTTACTCTGAGGAAGAAGTCTATCCAATAACATCTTTTTCTCTTTTATGTAGTTTAATTCGTGAGAATTAGCTAAACCTCTATTGTAAGCTTCAGAACTGATATAATCCAAACTCATTTTGTATGCTCGCCTATGCTCCGAAAGTGGATATCCTAACGTTGCTAATAAAGATAATCTCTCTTCAATTATATAAATGGCATCTCTAATCCATTCATCTGTCCAAGTATTAGACAAACTTCCCTCACGCACTCTATATATATAGGCTGATTTATTAACATAAACAACTTTTTCAGAATCTAATAAGGCCTTCAAATTAAATAATGCATCTTCTCCAATTCTATTAATTGGAAAACGCAAATTCGCTATTATTTCTTTTTTATAAATTTTCCCCCAGGGTACAATCAAAGCAGACTTTAACAATTCTTTAGAGTCGTATAAACAAGGTATTATAGACTTATTATCATATACTTTTTCATAATAGTCAGCAGAGGTGTGAAAATAAAAAACTGAATTAGACTCATTAAAACTCGTATAATTTCCAACTACAATATCTGCTTTATGATCTATCACTTTCTCATATAAAAAAGTAACATAGTTTGGTTCCACCCAATCATCCGAATCAACAAAGGTTACATACGTTCCCGTCATTCGATCCATACCAGCATTTCGCGTATTAGATACACCGCTATTCTCTTTTTCTATATAGATGATACGAGCATCCTTTTTTTCATATTCCTGACAGATTTGTCCTGAGTTATCTGTAGAACCATCATTTATAATGATAATTTCCAAATTTTGATATGTTTGTTCCAAAATACTATCTAAACATTTCTGTAAGTATTTTTCAGCATTATAAACTGGAACAATGACACTAATTAATTCCTTCTCCATGCCAGCCCACTCCTAATTTTTTTCTAATTGTTTTTCCCATCTCTTTGGTAAAGTTAACGAAAAATGCAACTTCTTTTACCTAATTCCATACTGAAGACTATAGAAGTCATTTTATACAACTGCAAACCTAGACTAACTGCTATCCTTTTCCATATCAAATTAAAGAAGTAGTTATGGAACTTCTTTATGATGATAATCTCTAACTAATTGAAACAAATTTCTATCATAAATTCTTTATTTCTTGATTATCACTTTATATCACTTTTTAACCATAAACATTATTGCTATTGCTTTATTTCAACTAACATTTAACAACCTAATTCCCCTATAATTCTTTATGTGATAGAAATTCAGGTATCTTTACTTAATACATCCATTTTTAGATACAAAAATCTACTATATATTATACCATTTTTATGTACTTTCATAAAGTAAGATAAAGCTCATAACCTTATTTTTTTCTAGCTCTAAACGATAACTATGGAATTTCAATTGTTTTATACTCAATTAAAATCATAGTGCACTTTTTGTCAACGGATTACTTAAAGGCTGGAGATTAGCCAACCAATCAATGAATCTTACTCTATTCTAGGAAAACAAGGAAAGAGTTTCTAACAAAACTATGATATATGTGTTTTGAGGTGGAAATTTCTGCTATTTTTATTTATAGTAGATCGAATATAGAACAGTACACTCAAGCTTCTAAAACATTGCTAGCAATTGATTTGACTTTTCTAGTCGAATTGTTTAGATTTTATTTCGTTCTACTACAAAACAAGGGTTACTAATCACCCCCAACCAGCTAATACTCACTTCCAATAGACGAAAACCTCCAAGAATTTTGCAATCCTTGGAGGTTTCCTCATAGTTTACTTAGTCTTTTATCAACTTTATAAAACATGGCTTAATCTTCATCATCACGTTTACGACGTTTAGCTACTAATCCTAATCCCATTAGTCCTGCTACAGCTCCTAGGAGCAGATTTGTAGGCGAAGTTGCTGTTCCAGTATTTGGAAGTTGCTTACGAGTCTTAGTTGTGCTAGTTTGAGGTGCTTGACTAGTTGAAGTTGAATGAGGCATCGATGTACTTGCGCTTGTTGATGCTGACTCAGATGCGCTTGTACTTGCTGATTCTGACGCACTTGTTGATGCCGATTCAGATGCTGATGTGCTTGCTGATTCAGAAGCTGATGTACTTGCTGATTCTGACGCACTTGTTGATGCTGACTCAGATGCGCTTGTGCTTGCTGATTCAGATGCTGATGTACTTGCTGATTCTGACGCACTTGTTGATGCTGATTCA
Source organism: Streptococcus mitis (assembly GCA_009496085.1). Classification (GTDB taxonomy): domain Bacteria; phylum Bacillota; class Bacilli; order Lactobacillales; family Streptococcaceae; genus Streptococcus; species Streptococcus mitis_BY. The sequence goes on from WIJN01000009.1 coordinate 97,234, forward strand.
GAAGCGCTTGTTGATGCTGATTCAGAAGCGCTTGTACTTGCTGACTCTGACGCACTTGTTGATGCTGATTCAGAAGCCGATGTACTTGCTGACTCTGACGCACTTGTTGATGCTGATTCAGAAGCTGATGTACTTGCTGACTCTGACGCACTTGTTGATGCTGATTCAGAAGCGCTTGTGCTTGCTGACTCTGACGCACTTGTTGATGCTGATTCAGAAGCGGATGTGCTTGCTGACTCTGACGCACTTGTTGATGCTGATTCAGAAGCGCTTGTGCTTGCTGACTCTGACGCACTTGTTGACGCTGATTCAGAAGCTGATGTACTTGCTGACTCTGACGCACTT